>CAJOIA010000025.1 GCA_905234505.1 uncultured Selenomonadaceae bacterium | reverse complement strand
AACTTTTTTGCCAGCCAATGACGCGCCCAAAATTACGCCCATGCTTGCAATTTCGTCTTCCATTTGTATGAAAGTGCCGCCGACTTGCGGTAACATTTTTGCCATACCTTCAGCAATTTCTGTTGACGGCGTAATTGGATAGCCGCCGAAAAATCTTACTCCGGCTTTCAACGCGCCCTCAGCGACGGCTTCATTTCCCTGCATTAATCTTGCGCTCATTTTTTATCCGCCGCCTCCTGCTTCAATTTATCAACAAAAATAGCGTAGTCAGGGCAGCGCAATTCGCATTGCCCGCACGCTATACAATCTTCTGGATGTGCCACATAAACTTTGCCCAACGTATCCAACGCTAAAACCTGTTTTGGGCAAAAAGCCACGCAGATTCCGCAGCCTTTGCAACGGTCAAGTTTCAGTGTAAACTCTGACTTCATCAAAAGCCCTCCATATCTTATTTGTCAATGGAATTATACCACGCTGAAATATTTTTGCAAAGCTGATAAAAATGTATTCAATCATTGAAAAAATTTCACTGCTGCGGTATCATTAAAAAAATTTGCAAAGAGAATTGGTGAAATGAGAAAGTATTTATCTGACAACAAGAATATTTCAAAGACGATTTTGCTTGTGACGGCGTTTGGCTCGGTGCTTGCAATTTTGGTTTCGTGTTTCGTGCTTAGCCACGTGATAAAGAGCCACGACGAAGAAATGATAAAATTCATAGCGGCAGATGTTTATGACGATATTAACAACGAACTTTTGAAGCCGGTAATGTTGGCGCGGGTTATGTCGAGCGACAGCCATTTAAAAGAGCAACTGCTTAATGAAAAAAATATTCCCGAAACTGAGACGATTCAGTCAATGAGCAAATACTTGACGGAGATTAAGAAAACTTTTAAATGCAGTTCGACTTTTATTATTTCTGACGCCACGAAAAATTATTATTCTTATGACGGCTTGAATAAAAAAGTTGACTTTGAAAAAAATGCTCACGATATTTGGTACAAAGTTTTTGTCGACAAAAACGCGCCATATGATTTCGACATTGACATTGACGAGGTTAACAGAAATGCTTGGACGGTTTTTGTAAATGCGCGGCTTGACGATGAAGCCGGAAATTTATTGGGCGTGTGCGGCGTCGGCGTTGATTTTACCGATATGCAGAGCTTTTTTATCACGGCGGAGGAAACTTACAACATAAAAATTAATCTGGTCGACGAAAACGGCGTTGTGCAAGTCGACACGGCTTTTATTAATATCGAAAATCCGCGCGTTGAAAATGTCATCAATCCTAATAAATCCACGCAATTTGTTTTGACTGAGGAAAATGACGTTTACACCATTACAAAATATATGCCGGATTTTGATTGGTATTTGGTCGTGCGGCGCGACGCAGAAAATACGCAGGGAACTTTTTCAAATCTGATTATTTATATGTTTGTGAGTTTTTTAATTGCGTCCATTGGATTTTTGATTTTCATTCAGATAGCGCTGCAGGTTGACCGGAAAAAAGTTGAGGAAACCGCCAAAAAACACGGTATCGCGAGCTACGCTGATTTGTATGTTTCAATGCACTTGATTGACGTTCAAAACGATTTGGTTCACGAGCTAAGTTCAAACCAAGATTATGATTTGGCAAAATTTTACACGATTGACAATGCCGCCGCGCAACTTTTTTCTAGCGTTAAGTCAATGACTGCGCCGGAAAGTTTGAGCGGTATGATTGATTTTATTGATTTGGCAACGCTTGATGACAGATTAAAAATTCGCCGCGTGATTCACCATGAATTTCTTAGTAATAAATACGGCTGGTGCAAAGCTTATCTAATTGCTGCCGAATTTGACCGCGAGCAAAAAGTTAGTCAAATTATTTTTGCCATTGAGTTAATTGACGAAGAAAAGCGCCGTGAAAATCAGCTTTTGTACCTTTCGCAAACCGACGCAATGACGGGCTTAAGAAATCGCGGCAGTGGCGAAAAAGCTATTAGCGCGCTGATGAATGAAGGTATTGAAGGCGTTTTCTTTATGCTCGACGCTGACAAATTTAAATCGATTAATGACAATTACGGTCACGACGTTGGAGATAAAGTTATCAAGTCTATCGCGCAGTGCTTGAAAAAATCTTTCCGCAACAGCGATGTTGTTATGCGATTGGGCGGCGATGAATTTGCTGCTTATGCTTTGGGCGTCACCAGTGAGGAGCAAGTTAAAATTATTGTCAATCGGCTTTTCAGTGAAATTGACAGAATTAAAATTCCTGAACTTGGAGACAGGAAAATTTCAATCAGTGTAGGCAGTGCTCTTTTCCATGCAAGTGAAGCGTGTCATTTTATGGAAATTTACAAGCGCGCTGATTCTGCAGTTTATATGAGTAAAAAAGTTGAAGGAAATTGCCATACTGCCTACAAAAATTAATATTGACAATTTGCTCTTTCAATGTTAATATACAAAAGTCAAATAAACAAAGTTATATTGGTAGGAGTGAAATAAATTATGGCAGGAGAAAAATATACAGCAAAAGCAATGGCGGCGATACAGGCGGCGCAACAATTAGCGGCGATGAAGTATCACCAAGAATTTAATTCGATACATTTAATGCTGGCTTTGGCGAAAGAACCGGAAGGTTTGCTGGCGACGATATTTGCGGATTGTCAAACTGATTTACCGATGTTAAAAGTGCGGCTCGAAGCTGAATTAAATAAAATACCAAGCGTCAAAGGTCAAGAGCGGCTTACAATGGGCGTAGATTTGGCGCGGGTGATTGGCAAGGCGCAGGAATATTCAAAATCGATGCGCGACGAATATATCAGCACTGAGCATTTACTTTTGGCGCTGGTGGCTGACGGCAGTTCGGTTGTTCAGAGCATTGCTAAGGAATTTAAATTGACGCGCGATAAGATTGACGATTCAATCAAGAAAAATCGCAAGCAGAATGTTACAAGCGAAAATCCGGAAGAGGCATATCAGGCGCTTGAAAAATTTGGGCGCGACTTAACGCAAGCTGCTCGCGCAGGGAAACTTGATCCTGTGATAGGGCGCGATGAAGAAATCAGGCGCACGATTGAGATTTTGAGCAGACGCACGAAAAATAATCCTGTGCTGATTGGTGAGCCTGGCGTTGGTAAAACTGCGATTGTTGAAGGTTTAGCGCGGCGAATTGTGGCGGGCGATGTTCCAGAGTCGCTGAAAAATAAAACTTTGTACGCGCTTGATATGGGCTCGTTAATTGCGGGCGCTAAATTTCGCGGTGAATTTGAAGAGCGTTTGAAAACTGTACTGGCTGAGATTGTCAAATCGGACGGGCAGATTTTACTTTTCATTGATGAAGTTCACACGGTGGTTGGCGCTGGCAAAGCTGAGGGCGCAATGGACGCCGGAAATTTGCTTAAGCCTATGATGGCGCGCGGCGAATTGCGCTGTATTGGTGCTACAACGCTCAATGAATATCGCAAGTACATTGAAAAGGACACGGCGCTTGAGCGTAGATTTCAGCCGGTAATGGTTGGCGAGCCGACAGTTGAAGATACGATAACGATTTTGCGCGGCTTAAAAGAGCGTTATGAAGTTCATCACGGCGTTAGGATTCGCGACGCGGCGTTGGTGGCTGCGGCGACTTTGTCGGATAGATATATTTCAGATAGATTTTTGCCGGATAAAGCGATTGACTTAGTTGACGAAGCGGCGGCTAAACTTCGCACTGAAATTGAATCTTTGCCCGCGCCGATTGATGAAATTCGTAGAAAAACCATGCAACTTGAAATTGAAGTTCAGGCGCTCAAAAAAGAAACTGATTCTTCGTCCAAAGAAAAGCTTAAATCAATCAAAGCGGAAATTGAAACTTTGCAAGCTCAGGAAAAAGTTCTGCGCGACAAGTGGGAGGCTGAAAAGCAGTCGATATTGCGCGTGCGTGCGATAAAAAAAGAAATTGACGAAGTAAATAATCAAATGGCGGCGGCGGAACGTGCATATGATTTGCAGAAACTTTCAGAGCTGAAATATGGCAAACTTCCTGAACTGCAGAAAACTTTGCAGAATGTTGAAAAGGAAATTGCCGAGCAAGCTAAGGGCGAGCGTCTTTTGAAGGAAGAAGTCGGCGAAGAAGATATTGCTAAGGTTGTCAGCCGCTGGACGGGTATACCTGTTACAAAAATGATGACGGGCGAGCGCGAAAAACTTTTACATTTGGAAGATACTCTGCATAGGCGCGTAGTTGGTCAAGATGAAGCCGTTAAAGTTGTCAGTGAGGCAATTTTGCGAGCTCGCGCAGGTATCAAAGATCCGAATCGTCCGATTGGCTCATTTATTTTCTTAGGACCGACGGGCGTTGGCAAAACTGAACTTGCTAAGACTTTGGCAGAGGCGCTTTTTGACGACGAACGAAGCATTATTCGCGTGGATATGAGCGAATTTATGGAAAAGCATACGGTCGCAAGGCTGATTGGCGCGCCTCCTGGCTATGTTGGTTATGAAGAAGGCGGGCAACTTACTGAAGCGGTACGGCGCCGCCCCTACAGCGTGATTTTGCTTGATGAAATCGAAAAGGCTCACCGCGATGTTTTCAATGTTTTGTTGCAAATTCTTGACGACGGCAGATTGACTGACGGCAAAGGGCGCGTTGTCAATTTTAAAAATACAGTTATCATTATGACAAGCAATCTGGGCTCTCAAGAAATTTTGCAGCGAGCGAAAATTGGCTTTATCACGAACAAAGATTTTCAAGAGGCTGAAAGCGTTATCAAGGATATGCTGAAAAATTATTTCCGCCCCGAATTTTTAAACCGCGTTGACGATATCGTTGTGTTTAAATCGCTGGCGAAGGAACAGGTTAAATCCATTGCCGAAATTTTATTGAAGAACTTGAAAGCGCGGCTTGAAAAACAGATTAACGTTACTTTGACGTGGACCGATAAAGCCATCGAGGCGCTTGCTGCTCAAGGTTTCGACCCGAATTTTGGCGCGCGTCCATTGCGCAGGCTGTTAAGTCATACTGTCGAAACTGAGCTTAGTAAAAAAATTATCGCCGGTTTCGTGAAAGACGGCGACACGGTTGAAATTGATTTTGATGGAAAGAATTTTACATTCAGTGCGAAGGTTCATCTTGAAAAAGAGTGAAAATTTCTGGCTGTGAAACATTTTCAATGATACACGTGAAACGGCTGCAATGTTTCACAATAAATTTTTTATCGAGCGTGGGGCTTCCGCGCTTTTTTTATTTACAAATTGCTTTAGCTTAGATATAATTTCCACGTGTAGTATTAAGGGGTTGTCGTGGCTTATTTGGGTGAAGATATTAAAAAGCTCGGTTTTGGTTTAATGCGCTTGCCGCAAAAAGGCGGCGTCATTGACGTTGAGCAAGTTAAGCAAATGGTTGATTTATTCTTGTCGAAGGGTTTTACTTATTTTGACACGGCTTGGGCTTATCCTGGCAGCGAAGATGCGATTAGACAGGCATTGGTTGAGCGTTTTGTTGTGCAACTTCAAATTAACTACGCTGATTGGGAAAATCCTGCAATTCAATCTCGCGGCGTTTATGAGATGGCGCGCAAGCACGGCAAGCCTGTTATCATAATGGAACCTGTTCTAATCCTGATGCGTCGCTGGCAAGTTGGGCAATTCGCTTTTCAGCCAGTTTGGAAGGCGTTATCACCGTTTTATCCGGTATGAGCAACCTTGAGCAAATGCAAAATAATACTTCATACATGGAAAATTTCCAGCCGCTTAACGACTCCGAGCGCGCCACAGTTGCAGAGGCTCAGCGCGTGCGAAAATGTTCGTCCGCAACATATCAAAATCAGAAAAGAACTTGTCAACGTTCATAAAGCGCTTGGATAATAAATTATTTCTGCTCAAAAAAAATTAGTCCCCAACTTCCGCAGTCGGGGACTTTTTTTATTTTAACTTGTCGCGCAGTTAAAGCTTAATGACATTGCCGCTTGCGTCGATTGGTTCAACCAGGAGGAACAACGCGCTCAAATCGACGTGGAAAATAACCTTGTATTCGTCTTCATCGTCAGCTGCTTCATTGCCTTGAAATTTATTGCTGTACAGGAGTGAAACCGCGTGACAATAATCATTGACTTGGTCATTGTAAACGTCGAGTTTTTTGCTGCAAATCGCCTCTTGAAATTTAAAAATCGTACCGGCGGGAAAATAGCCTTCCACAAAAACTTTCGCGGGCAAATAAAAATTATCTTCAACAAATGGAATTGGCACTTTCGCGCGGAAAAATGCGCCTTCAAAATCAAAACTCTTAATCATTAAAATCTCCTTCAAAAACTCAGCGATAATTTTTTAGGCGCGCTCGAATCGTCTATCGACAACAATTTTGAAAAGCCCGTCATATCAAGCACGTCGCGGACTTCCGGTTTGATATTTTTTATCAGCATGTAGCCTTGATTATTCATTCGCTTTTGCGTTTTCAGCAAAATTCGCAAGCCTGCCGACGCTATGTATTCCAATTCCGCCAAATCTATTACTAAATCTTTGACGCCTTCAAGTTCCGCTTTCAAATCTTTGTCTAAGTCTATTGCCGTCACTGCGTTTAATTGCCCAGATAACGCCACTGTCAATCTGTCGCCGTCTCGAACTTTTTTGATTTCCACAAGTACCACCGCCCTTAAAAATTTCAATGATCCTAACATAAAAAATATCTTTTTGCAATTCAATTTTGTCCTAAATAATAATTTACGAATTGCTGAGCCGTGCGTCCGTTTCTGCCAGAATGCGACATTTCCCAGCGCAAACCTTCAATCCGCAATGTTTCTTCATCTAATTCAATATTTTTCTTTTTGAGCATATGCCGAATAATTTCAAGATACTCAGCCTGCGTTGGAGCGTAATAATGAATTATCAGCCCAAATCTATCTGACAGCGAAATTGTTTCATTGACGCTATCGTCGCGGAACAATTCGTCTTGCTCATTGTTCCGGTCGCGCCAAGTTTCGCGTATCAAATGCCGCCTGTTCGATGTTGCATAAATTAAAACATTTTCCGGTCGCGATTCAACTCCGCCTTCAATTGCCGATTTTAAATATTTATACTCCGATTCAGATTCTTCAAATGACAAATCGTCCAGAAAAATTATAAAGCGTTTGCTTGCGAATTTTCTTAGCGCCTCCATAATCTCGGGCAAATTTTTTAGTTGCGGCTTAGCGATTTGAACAAGCCTAAGCCCGCGCGTATAATATTCATTGACCAGCGCCTTGACGCCCGAAGATTTACCGGTACCGCGGGCGCCAACCAACAATACATTATTTGCCGGTTTATTTTCAAGAAATGCAATTGTGTTTTTCGTCAGCAATTCCTTCTGAGGTGTGTAACCAATTAAATCTTCCAGCAAAATACTTTCAAAATGCTTGATGCCAACCAAATTTTTATCCCAGCGAAACGCACGATATGCCGCAATGTCGCCATAGCCGAATTTTTTGTAATGCTCAATGAATGCATCGGCAATTTCGCCTGCGTCGCGCAGATTTTCAAGCGCATTTTCAAGTTCCGTGAGCGATTCAATTTTATGTGTATTGGTCGGCTGATAATTCTCAAGAAGCTTCAATGTCAACGGCTTAACGCTGAATAAACATTTTATATCGTGTTTGAAAGCTTCGCGCAGACTTTCGCCGATTTTGCCGCCGCTCATTTCGACAATTTCAGAAACTAAATTTGCCTCGTGCGCCAGCGCGTAAATTAAATAATTGCGAAAAATATTGCCGCTTAATCCAAGCCATTCAGCCTTTTCAATCAGTTTCGCCGCAATTTTAAATTCATTCGCTGCAGGATTAAAAATTTCATCGCTAAGCAAATTTCGGCAAACAATCAAATTTTCCAAATTAATTACCTCCAATAAAAAAGCGGCGAGCCATAAAACTCACCGCCGGACTTTTTTAGTCAATGTCGACCGTAACTTTCTTATTTTCACGGGTTGCCGCTGATTTAACAATCGTCCTAATTGCCTTCGCTATTCTGCCTTGCTTGCCGATAACTCTGCCCATATCTTCCTGAGCTACGTGCAATTTTAAAATTGTCCGCGAATCTTCTTCGACTGATTCAACTTCGACGGCGTCCGGATTTTCAACAAGTGCCCGTGCCAACACCTTTACAAGTTCCTCCATAATTTTTTACCTCGATTACTTTGCAAAGTCTACGCCTTGCTTTTTCTCTGTTCGTGAATTTTTTTCATAATGCCTTTTTTGCTCAAAAGTGAGCGAACTGTATCTGTCGGCTGCGCGCCATTTTGAATCCAGCCGATAACTTTTTCTTCGTCGATATTGACGATAGCCGGATTTTTGGTAGGATCGTAGTTGCCGACGATTTCAATGAATCGCCCGTCGCGCGGAGAATGGCTGTCTGATACGACTATGCGATAAAACGGCTGCCTCTTTGCGCCCATGCGATTAAGTCTAATCTTTACCACAATTTCACCACCTTTCGCCAATTTACTTATTTATAAAAGGAAACTTATTGCCAAGCCCGCTCAAAAGTCCGCCGAGATTTGGAATTTTCGGCTTAGGCGCAGAGCCTTTTTTAGATTTCCCTTTCTTGCCTTTAATCTTCTTGGACGCCGTTTGATTTGCCTTGACGCTCATTTGGCGCATCATTTTTCGCATTTCGTCAAATTGCTTAAGCAGTTTATTCACATCGGAAACTTTCGTGCCACTGCCCATTGCAATTCGCTTGCGCCTTTTCGCGTCGATTATGCTAACATCAAGCCGCTCTTTGGGCGTCATTGAAAGAATTATCGCTTCCATGTGCTTAACTTCTTTGCCGTCCAAATCTAAATCGACACCAACCAGCTTTTTCTTAAGCCCGCCCAAACCAGGTATCATACCAAGCAAATCATTCAGCGAGCCGAGCTTTTTAACCTGTTGAAGTTGTTCAAGAAAATCCGCTAGCGTAAATTCATCGGCTTTGATTTTCTTAACCATCTTCTCGGCAGTTTTAGCGTCGATTGTAGATTGAGCCTTTTCAATAAGTGAAAGTACATCGCCCATTCCCAAAATTCGTGACGCCATTCTGTCGGGGTGAAAAACTTCAAGCGGCTCTAATTTTTCGCCCATGCCAACAAATTTAATCGGGCAACCTGTAGCCGCTTTAATTGAAAGAGCAGCGCCGCCGCGAGCATCGCCGTCAAGTTTAGTTAAAACAATTCCATTGACGCCAAGCGCGTTGTGGAAAGTTTCTGCCACGTTAACAGCCTCTTGACCAATCATCGCATCTACAACTAATAAAATCTCGTGCGGATTGACAGCGGCTTTAATATCCTTGAGCTCTTGCATTAGCCTATCGTCAATTTGCAAGCGCCCCGCAGTATCGATTATCAAAACGTCCTTAGCGTGCGAATTTGCGTAGGTTAAAGAATCTTTCGCTATTTGCACGGCGTCTTGAATATCTTCGGTAAAAACTGGAACTTCAACCTGCTCACCAACGACTTGCAATTGTTTAATTGCCGCCGGTCTGTAAATATCAGCAGCGACCAACGCCGGACGTTTGCCTTGCTTGCGCATGGAAAGCGCCAATTTTCCGGCTGAAGTGGTTTTGCCCGAGCCTTGCAAGCCCACCATTAAAATGACTGTCGGCGGGTGCGAAGAAATATTAATTTTCGCCGCCTTGCCGCCCATAAGCGCGGTTAATTCTTCATCGACAATTTTAATTACTGACTGCGCAGGCGTCAACTTGCTTAAAATTTCAGTATCAACGGCACGGGCTTTAACGCTTTTTTCAAATTGCCGAACGATTTTATAATTCACATCGGCTGAAAGGAGCGCCATTCGCACTTCCTTCAAAGCTTTGTCAACGTCTTTATCGGTTAATTTCCCGTGACCGCGCAATTTTCGAAAGGCTTCCTGGATATTCTGTGACAGATCCTCAAACACGGTATCTCCGCCTTTCTAAATAAAAATTTCCCTTACATTAATAAAAGCACTACCTCTCTAAGCAGTGCCGAAATTTACAAGATTGGAGGCGACACCCAGAATCGGACTGGGGATAGAGATTTTGCAGACCTCCGCCTTACCACTTGGCTATGTCGCCTATTAATTATGGCGACCCGGATCAGACTTGAACTGACGACCTCCGCCGTGACAGGGCGGCATTCTAACCAACTAAACTACCGGGCCTTAAGTTTTCGCCACGAATGGAAGTTTAACACACGCCGTTAAATAATGCAAGCTTTTTTTTTGTAAATTTAAAAAGGCGCCGCAATCGACGCCTTGTGACTTTCAAATTTGGAGCGGGCAATGGGAATCGAACCCACCTCTAAAGCTTGGGAAGCTCTCATTCTACCGATGAACTATGCCCGCTTGATTTTATTGCAACATATTCAGTACATTAGCTTGATTGTGATTAAACATCCGCGAAATAACCATAGCTATTTGCTGTTGCAATTTTTGACTATTGAGATTTATAGCTTGTCTGGCAATATCAGCGTCACCGATATTTGACGCCGCTGCCTGTTCGTTTTCTTCCATAGTGGTGTAATTTGCCTCTTGGTACTCTAAGCGTTGCAACTGCGCGCCCTGAGTTGTTGCCTCGTCAAGGGCTTCATCAAGTGAAAATGTGCCTTCGTCCATAGCCGCATTCAAAGAATCATTGACGCCGCCAACGAAATTCAAAGCAGTATCAACAGTTTGCAGAGCTGATTGAATTGATTCCTCATTCGCTGTGCTGATTGTTACGTTACCTTGATTATCAGCCAATCCGAGAGCCTGCGAGCGCATATCACCGAGTCCAACATTTTCATAGCCGCTGATACCCGCGACCATAATACCATTGCGCGAGCCGTCCAAAAGATTCATGCCGTTGTAATTTGCGCGAGCGTTATCGTCGATTTGCTGAACCAGCTGATTGATATTTTGCTGAAGAGCTGCGCGATCTGAATCAGTGTTTGTACCGTTCGCCGCATTAACCAGACTCTGGCGAATATTAGTAAGAGCGCTGATGGTATTTCCGGTAGCGCCCGCCGCAGTTTTGAGCATAGCACTGGCGTTTTGCGTATTTTGAACGGACTGCCCGATTGCGCCGATATTGCTATTCATGCGCTGGAGAATTGCATAAGCCGCGCCGCCTTGTGACGGTCTTGAATAATTTGAACCAGTTGCTATATTTTGACTTGTCTGCTGAATGCCGCTGTTAATTCGATTTAAATTACTAAGCGCGGGATTAATACCGCCCATCGTCATTGCCATGATAATCACCTTCCTTTAAATTCTTCCGTGAAGGAAAAGCCAATCCTTTTAAAACTTCCCCACTGCGATTGTATCATAAGTTTTATCCAATGACAAGAAAAATTTTTTTAGCGGCGAAGTTTTTGTACTTCCTCCATTAAATACTCATTTAAAATTTTTATGTACGTGCCTTTCATGCCAAGAGACTTTGATTCAATGACGCCGGCGGATTCAAATTTTCTAAGCGCATTGACGATAACTGAGCGCGTAATTCCAACTCTGTCAGCGATTTTTGACGCGACTAAAAGACCTTCGCTGCCGTCTAATTCGCCCAAAATATTAATTGCCGCTTCAGTTTCAGAATAGCTCAAAGTCGCCAGTGCAATTTGCACATTAGCTTTTTTTCGCGCTTCAATTTCGATTTTTTCAGTATGATCGCGCAGCATTTCCATTCCAACAACTGTCGCGCCGTATTCAGCCAAAAGTAAATCATCATCGGTAAAATAATCGTCATAGCGCGCAATTATCAGCGTTCCAATTCTGTGACCAACGCCGTAAATCGGCACAATCGTAGTATTTTTGCCGTCGAAATCGCAGAGGCGATTTTCCTCGTAAGCACACATGCCGGTTTTAGTTCGCATATTCGCTTGAGTCGCGTCCATTTGATTTAGCCAGCGCACATACTGCTTGGGGAATTTGCCCTTGCGAATAACTTTGTCAATCATAAGCTCGCACTCAAAATTATCAACGAACGCGTAGCCGCAAATATCGCCTTTCTTATCCATAATATAAACATTCGCGTCGAGGATATTGCTGAGAACTTTTGAAATGCCGTCGTATTCAACATTTTCTGACCTTTGGAGCAACTTGTTAATTTTCCGCGTCTTTTCTAACAATGTCGCCATTAAAAAACTTCCTTTCAAAAAATTTTCGTGGTTAAGTAGTAAAGTTATAGTACCACAAGTTAGTAGGAAGTCAAAGGATTTTTCAGAATTTTTATTTTGCATTTGCGTTAATGTCAATAAAAAAGACCGCTAAATCTTTTTAGCGATCTCCTCAGCTCTGGACATTTTTTATTCGCCTGGTTTGCGCTCGGCAACGACTGTTATAATTATTCGCGGTCTGCCGGCCGTCGGCTCCTGAAGTATTGATTGTTGTATTGAAATACAGTTGCGCGTAGATAAAAATAAACTAATTTCGCCTTCGAGTTTGCGAAGATTTTGCCCGACCATTCCTGTTAATTCAACGCTGAAAATTTTAACTTCCATTAAAATCACCTCTTACAAGAATTTCTTGAAATTATTCTAGCACAGGAAAATCTTCAAGGCAAATAAATTTTAGTTCAGAAATTTTTCAGCAATGTTGTTGTAAATTCAAAAAGTATGGTATAATTCATCAGGTTTTTTGGTAAAAATTTTTTTTAAGGAGTGATAAAGATGAAACTACCGAAAATGTTAAAGCGGGCGTTGACAGCGGGACTAGCAGTAGCGTTTGCCTTTGGCGTGGCGGGTTGCGGTGACAGTGCGGGCAAGGAAAATTTCATTAATATTGCAACCGGCGGCACTGCAGGCACTTATTACCCAATCGGCGGTGCTATGGCTGAAGTTCTGAATAAAGATGTCTATGGCATGAACGCCAGCGCGCAAAGTACCGGAGCTTCTGTCGCCAATATCAACATGCTAGCCGACGGTCAAGTTGAAATGGCGATTGTTCAGAATGACATTGCCTATTACGCTGTGAACGGCACTGAAATTTTCGATAAGAAAATTGAAAACCTGCGCGGTATTGCCTCGCTGTATCCTGAAACTTGCCAATTTGTGACTCTGGCTGATTCTGGTATTCGTTCAATTGGCGACTTGCGCGGCAAGAGAGTTGCCGTTGGCGCGGCGGGCTCTGGCGTTGAAGCGAATGTTCGTCAAATTCTCAAGGCTTATGGTATTACCTACGATGACATTGAGGAGCAATTTTTGTCCTTTGCCGAAGGGGCTAATGCGCTTAAAGACGGCAATATTGATGTAGCTTGCGTTACCGCCGGTTACCCGACCGCTTCAATTCAAGACGTAGCGTCTCAAAGAGAAATTCGCTTGATTCCGCTTGATGAAGATAAAATTACTGCGCTGACAATTGATTATCCGTTCTATACTCGCGCAGTTGTTCCTGGCGGCACTTATCAAGGTTTTAACGGCGAAATTCCCACTGTTAACGTTATGGCTATTCTGGTTGCAACGGACAAGATGGATGACAGAACCGGCTACGACATTACCAAGACGATTTTTAACAACGCGGACAAGTTGGCTATTGCTCATTCTGCCGCGAAAAATATTCAGAAGAAAACTGGACTTGCTGGAATGGGATTTTTGAAGATGAATTCCGGCGCGGAAAAATTTCTTAAAGAGCAATGATTAATAATTAATTCCAATAAAAAATCGGGACTGTGCCTATCAAAGGTACAGCCCCTTTTTTAATATTCGTGAGAGAAATACATTTTATTAGGTACATCCATCCCTAGCTCGTCCTGCGCGATTTGTTTAATGCGTATAGGGGATTTTAATTTGGCAATTTCAACTTTTAATCGCTCATTTTCTTGTTCAAGTTGCAGTGTCTGATTTTGAGTCGCCACAAGTGCATAACCGCGACTAGCGCTGATACCGCTACGAACAACAACTAACATTGCCAAAATCGAAATCACAACAAAAGCAATCCTGCAACGCGACCTAAGCAAATGATTCAGTCTAGGTTTGCATTTAATCAGCTGAAGCTTTGCGCCATTGTCTAAAATTCTTTCATCGCCGCTAAAAGTTACTTGAGTTTGGGCATCCGGTGTACGCCGTGAAGTCATGTTATTCCTCCTTAGAAATTTTCTCCGCAACACGAAGTTTAGCTGATTTTGCGCGGGAATTTTTATTAAGTTCATCGGCAGTCGCGGTTTTCGCCTTACCGAGAATCTTTATCGCTGCTTTGTGACCGCACACGCAAACTGGAAAATCTTTCGGACAAATGCAGCCCTGCGCGAGATTTTTAAAAGTTTGCTTAATAATTCTATCTTCCAGCGAATGAAAAGTTATAACAGCAATTCGCCCGCCAAATTTCAAATGATTAACCGCCGCCGTGATTGATTCGCTCAAAATTTCCAATTCGTGATTGACTTCAATTCGCACGGCTTGAAAAACCCTCTTAGCAGGATGTCCGCCGTCAGAAATTTTCGGTACAGCGCGTTCAATAATTTTTACCAATTCGCCGGTCGTTTTAATCGGCTGATTTTTTCGCGCAGCAACAATGTTTTTAGCAATGCGCTTTGAAAATCTTTCCTCGCCATATTCGCTGAAAATCTTCACTAATTTATTTTCGGCATATTCGTTGATAACGTCGAACGCGCTAAAATTTTTTGTCCTGTCCATTCGCATATCAAGCGGCGCATCGTGCATATATGAAAAACCTCGCTCGGCAGTGTCAATCTGATATGAAGAAACGCCCAAATCGAAAAGTACGCCGTCAATTTTCCGTTCGCCCAAAATTTTATCCAACTCGTTAAAATTGCTGTGAATAATTTCAACGCCACATTTCAAGCCGCTCAATTTTTCCCGCGCCGCAATTATCGCGTCTTCATCTTGGTCAATGCCGATAATTTTTCCCGCCGAATTTAAAGCCTCAGCGATTTTCAAAGAATGTCCGCCGCCTCCAAGTGTGCAGTCTAAATAAATTCCATCGGGTTGAATTTTGAGCGCGTCAATTACTTCTTCCAGCATTACGCTTTTATGTTGAAAATCCAACGCTCTCACCACCAATTTATTTATTCAAGTTATACCAAAAATTTCCTGCCCACGCAAGCAAAATATTCATTAAAAATTCATTGACGTATTGCCAAGACGTGATATAATTCTGCGACTCGAGGGAGGTCTTTTTATGAAAATCACCAAAGATATGAATATTATTGAAGTCGTTCAAAAGTACCCAGAAACTATTGAAGTTTTTATGTATGCTGGTATGGGTTGCTTCGGTTGCCACGTGGCGCAATTTGAAACTGTCGAAGAAGGCGCAAGGGCTCACGGTATCGACGTTGACGCGCTTGTTGACGCTCTTAATGAGATTGTTGACGCCGTCGAAGCCGAAGAAGTTGCAACTGCGAAATAAAATATTATTAAAATCTGAACTTTCAGCGGCGTTGAATTTTTTTCGCGCCGTTTATTTTTTAGCTATGAAAATTACAAATATTAAACCAAACAGCCTCGCTGAGGAACTCGAACTTTCCATTGGCGATAAAATTTTAAAAATTAATGGCAGGAAACCCACTGATTTAATCGATTTGAGCTTTCTCTTAGCTGATGAAGAAATTGAAATGCTGATTGAGCACGCGGACGGAGAGCGTGAGCTTATCGGTTTTGAAAAGGAAATCGATGAAGAAATCGGCGCTGAATTTGAATCTGCCGTTGAAAAAATTAAATGCTGTAAAAATCACTGTGTGTTTTGTTTCGTGGATATGATCGCGCCGAATATGCGCCGGACGCTCAATATCAAGGATGATGATTACCGGCTGAGTTTTTTGTATGGGAATTTTATTACGCTGACGAATTTGACTGACGCCGATTTTAAGCGCATTAAAAATTTTCACCTGTCGCCGCTGTATGTTTCGGTTCACGCTATGAATGGTGAAGTGCGGGCGAAAATGTTAAGGACGCCGCTTGCCGCGAAAATTCAAAGCGACCTTGATAAACTTGAAAAGGCGGGCGCGGAATATCACACGCAGGTTGTGCTTTGTCCGAATCTTAATGACGGCGCGGAGCTGGATTATACGATTAGCGAAATTATGAAACGTTATCCGCACGCATTAAGTTTAGCGATTGTGCCTGTTGGTATGACTAAGCACAGGCGCGATAAATTTCCGCTAACGCAATTTGACAGCGAGGGTGCGGCTAAAGTTATTGCGCAGGTTGAAAAATTTCAATCGAAGGCTCGCGCAGATTTCGGCAAAACTTTTATTTATTTGGGCGACGAATTTTATTTTTTAGCTGGTGAAGATATGCCGCCCGCCGATTATTACGATGATTTTCCGCAAATTGAAAATGGAATTGGTATGACGCGCAACTTCATTGACGAATTTCACGCCATCTCCCCACTAACCACTAACCCCCAATCACTAATCACTAAAATAGACGTGGTTGCGGGAACTTCAATAGCAATTGTCTTGAAAAAGTTAGCCGCTGAAATTATGAGCGCAAATAAAAATCTGGACGTGCGAATTTTGCCGGTTGTTAATGAATTTTTCGGCAGTCGAATAAATGTTTCCGGATTGTTGACGGGCGGCGATATTATTAATGCACTCAAAAAAAATGCTCGCGCAGTGGACAAGATTTTAATTCCAGCAACGGCGCTCAGAAGTGGAACTGAAACTTTTCTTGACGACGTGACAGTTGACGATATGCGGGCGATTTTTCCTGCGCGAATAGTGGCGATACATGATGGCGGCGAATTTTTACGCGAATTAATTTAGGGGGCGAATTTCTTGGTTAGACAGAAATATCTATCAGTACCGGCGTTGATAGCATCAATCACGTTCATGAATATGTACCCGCCATTTTCAACGGATATGTACTTGCCCGCTTTGCCGGAAATGGGCAAATTTTTTGTGGCGAGCGAATTTTTAATTGGGCTGACGCTGACGATATTTTTTCTAATGTTCGCGGTAAGCATAGTAATTTTTGGACCATTGAGCGACAAATATGGGCGCAAACCAATTTTAATTTTCGGCTCCGCGATTTACACTTTGGCGTCGTTAACCTGCGCGCTTTCAACCGATATTTACATAATGCTGGTGGGCAGATTTTTTCAAGGCGTAGGTTCGGGCGCAGTTATTACGGTTGCCACTGCGATCATCAAGGACTGTTTTCATGGCAAATTGATGACAAAAATTTTGGTGATAACTCAAGCATTGGGAGTAATCGCACCAATGGCAGCGCCTATAATCGGCGGCATTTTACTAAATTTCACGGATTGGCGCGGCGCATTTTATTTACTCACTCTTATTGGAACGATAAATTTAATTTTATCTTGTCTTCTGACTGAAACTTTGCCGAAAGAGCAACGGTATAACGGCGCGGTTTTCGATGCGCTGTTTTTAATCGCGCAGTTCGTCAAGCAACGGCAATTTATGTTTATTTTGATAATGTTTGCATTTTTGTCGATGCCGTTCATGGCGTATTTGAGCGTTTCGTCGTTCGTGTACATAGAAAATTTCAAATTGACGGCGCAAGAGTACAGTTACTTTTTCGCAGCTAATGCGGCAGCTTCAGCACTTGGTCCTATGATTTATTTAAGACTGAAAAATTTCCTGTCGAATGACAACTTGATAAAATTCTGCTTTATTGTGGCGGGAGTTAGCGGCGCATTGGTAATTTTGCCTGGACATTTAAGCGCGTGGGCATTTTTGCTGTCGTTCCTGCCGTTTACCGTAGTTGGAACTGTGGCGCGCCCGTTCGCAATGGAAATTTTATTGAGCCGCGCAAAAGAAAATGTTGGAACTGCCTCCTCAATGATAAATTTTGTTCCGAATTTATTTGGTAGCATCGGAATGGCGTTGGGAACTTTGCCTTGGGGCGATTTTATCAACGGTTTAGGAATAATTATTTTGGCGGCAACTGCAATTTCAATTTTTATGTTTAAATTCGTCGATAATATTTAATCTTTCAGCGTAAACCAAATTTCGTCTTTAAAATTCGTGCCGCTGAGATTGTCAAATTTTTCAACAAAGGCTCGCAATATCTTAAGCCGCACTTTCGTATCCATGCTTGATTCCATATAATAATTTTCGTCAATTTTTATTGGCGTGCGCAAATTTTCAGCGGAACTGGCAAATAAATTTTTTCGCGCAGAAATATTTGAATTAACCACTTGATTGAAAATATCTTTGTCGAGCGCGTAAAGCTCACCAATAATTTGACTAAGTAATTCAGTCCACTTATCGACTTTGTATTCTGTACCGGAAATTGAAACAATCGCAGGCTTTTCGCCAGTGCACAAATCAAAATCCGAATCCAGCGTAAAAATATTCTCATTGACTTTCGGAATATCTTTTTGATGAAATTCCCAAATTTCAACGGCTTTCTTAGCTAAACTTTCTGCGCGACGGCGAATCTGCCGCGAAGTCCAAACGCTATTTTGAGAAACTTCGCGCGTCAAATTAAATCTGGAATTTTTATAATGAACTTGCTTGTCGCTAAACGCGGCATTTTTTTTAGCATTATCGACGAGCACCAAATTTCCTAAACTGTTAACAAATTGCTCCGCCTGCGAATCATTTTTGTCGTGCAGATATTTTGTCCATTCGACTGTCAATTTTTTAGGCATTACCAATTCGACGGACGCGCCATAATTTGAGAAATCTGTCTCGCCTGCCAAAACGTACAGTAAATATTTGCACGTGTCTTTGAGCGACAAATTCAGCTCCGTACTCATAAGCGCCTGCTTAAAATCTTCATTGCTCGGAAAAGTATATTTGCCCTTGCCTTCCGTGATAGCCTTCCAAAATGTGTCAATCGTTATTTTGTCATATTTTTCGAGCCGCGAAAGTACATTACCGGCGGTTTGATCCGTGTCAATTCCGGTTTGCCGACAAATTTTCGACCGGCATTTAAACGAAATGAGCGCGTTAACCATTTCAATGAAAGTATTTTCGTCAAAAGCGTCGTCATTGTATTGCTCATTCAAACCCATTAAAATAATTTGCATGGTCGCGGACTTCAGCAAATATATCAGTTCATAAAATTTTTTATCCAGCGGGGACAATTCGCTGAAATTTGTATTTTCGTCAAAGAGCAGGTGTTCATAAAATTGAGCGTTATGATACATATCGTCAAGAAGCTTTGCAATCTGCTCGGTTTTATCGCCACTGTAATTGTCCTTGAAATATTTTTTGAAAGTCTCGTACATTGCATTTTGCGAGTTGTGAATATTTTTGTCGCCCTGCATATCCTTGCTGGATTTTCGCTTCATAATCAAGTAATGAAGAATGAATTTATTAAAAGTCTCCGAAGTCTTCAGCAAGAGTTCCATTTTCAGCCAATAATTTTTATAAAATTTCTCCTGCGTTTCGCGCTCTAAATCCATCAGCAGGAAATTTCTAATCAATTCAGTTTCGGTTAACCCTTTGCCGGTGGAATTGAGCGACTCAAAAATCTGTTGCGGATTTTCATTTTCAATAATCATTCGTACAAATCTAAGCGAATACATTGCGTCGTGAAGAGCTTGCACACTGTGAGCAGACTTA
>CAJOIA010000024.1 GCA_905234505.1 uncultured Selenomonadaceae bacterium | reverse complement strand
AGCATTGCGCTTGACTACGCCAAAACATTTCATACCAATTTTATTGAGCGCGTCGATAATCATTTGCGCGTGGCTGTCCGAACCAACCCGATTCAAAATTACGCCAGAAATTTTTACATTTTTGTCAAATTCACGGAAACCAAGCGCAATAGCCGCTGCCGAGGCGCCCATATTTTTAACATCGATAACCAAAATTATTGGAGATTTCACCAGCGCCGAAATTTGGGCGGTTGAACTGACTCCCTCGACTCCACCATCGTACAAGCCCATAACCCCCTCGATAACAGCCACTGAGCGTGTCTGAGAGGCTATTAAAAATGCCTCACATAACTTTTCGCTACCCACGAGCCAGCTATCAAGATTGTATGAAGGATTTCCGGTCGCCATTTCGTGATAGCCAGGGTCAATATAATCTGGTCCAACTTTGAAAGCTTGCACATTCAGCCCACGCTTTTTCAGCGCCGCTAATATTCCAGTTGTTATCGTAGTTTTGCCACTGCCGCTTTGCGTCGCCGCTATTATCAATCTCGGTATGTCCATTTCATCAACTTCCTTTGCACAAAAAAAGCAGGTTGCCCTGCTTGAAGAATTCTTTATCGTATCATTACTGGATTGTCACAGTATTTCTTAAATGCCAGCCGCCATCATTAGCGCTAAACGATGTATATTTGCGGTCCTTTATAGTGAACGTCTTTCTGCTAAATATCGTACCTTTCTTCATTTGTATGTTAAGAGGTGCGAAAGTATCATCAATAATATATTTCCCAACATTACCAACGAAGCGCACCTTTGTGACCGTGGCCCCCCACGTTTTATCCGTATTATAAAAATATCCAAGTATTTTAATCTCGCCAACTTTACATTCGACATTTTCAATCTTGAATCCAATCGCGGCTTCGGCAGCATTCGCAGTAAAGAAAATCGCCATCGCGCAGAACAACGCCGCTATTCCGACAGCTACTTTGTTAAGGATTGCCCTTGTGCAGATTACTTTCATGAAAATCATCCCCCTCAACTTTACTGTCGAAATTATAATCTATGCGGAAATCGAGGTCAATTTTTCTAATCAAAATTTAATCAATGCGTCTTTTTCAAATATTGTAAATCGCCGTACCAATAACTTGCAGTTGTGCCGCCGTCAATCAGAAAATCAGCGCCGCTTATGAATCTGCCGCGACTTGACATTAAAAATTCAGCCAAATCACCAACTTCATCGGGCGTACCTGCGCGACCAGCCGGAGATGCTTTTAACATATTGCGATAACCTTCGCCGCGCGGACCTTTCAATTCGTCAGCCGCCAGCGGTGTAATAATAATGCCAGGACTGATTGAATTAATCGTTGCGCCGCGTTTGCCCCAAATTGTTGCCTCATACATAACGCGCAGGACGTTACAACGCTTGGAATATTGATAGGCTTTGAGCGTGTCGGTAATTTCCTTGAGAAAATCTATGCTCAAAAGTTCCTCAGTCGGTGAAGTCGCCAATTTAGCATTTTGCTCTTCAGTGAGCGCGCCGAGCCTGTGTCCACTCTGCGAAGAAATTACAACGCCACTGCCTCCGTCCGCAATGACTTTTCCAAATTCTTCAAGTAAAACCGCCGTGCCGTATAAATCGACTTGCAAAATTTTTTCTACCGACGCTTGCGAAGGCGAAACTCCCGCCGCATTGATCAAATTTTTAATTGCGCCAAATTGCCGCGCGTGCTCAATTAAATTCAAAATTGAACTGCGCGAAGAAATATCAACCGCCACAGTCGAAACTTCAAAGCCCGCATTTTCAAAAATTTTCGCCGCCGCCTCAGCCGCTTCAATTTTCAAATCGCCAAGCACAATGTGATTGCCCGCACCAACGCGCCGCGCTATAGCCTGCCCAATTGAGCCGCTACCTATCAATACCACTACATTTTTCACATTATCGCCTCCAAATTAAGTCGAAACCGTGCAAATCGGCAGAGCATTCTTGCCTATCACCATTGTAATAATACATCGCCGAAATTCATTGCGCAATTGGATTTTCGCTGGCATTTCATTATCATTTATAATAAAAAAAATCCCCTGCATTCGCGCAGAGGAAGTTGCAAAACATATTTAAGAATTTTTATTTAGCGTGGCGTTCAATAGTCGATTTAGGCGTGAAAATTAAATGCTCATTGACAAAAGCATTGAAACCAAGCCGCGAAAGTTCCCGACCATAGCCCGAATTTTTGACGCCGCCAAATGGCAATTCCGGCAACGTGGTAAAGCCGGTATTTATGCAAGACATTCCGGTTTCAATCTGCGCTCCAACTGCGCGAGCGTGTTCCAAATTCGACGAAAAAATTGTATTGCCCAAACCGTAACTTGAATCATTCGCCAATTCGATAGCCGCCGCCTCGTCTTTGACTTTGTAAACAACGCCGACCGGTCCGAAAATTTCCCGATTGTACAGCGAATTTTCCTTAGTAACATTTATCAAAATCGTCGGCATTACGAAATATCCAGGTAAATCAATCGGCTCATTGCCATAAATGCATTCCGCGCCGTCATTAATCGCGTCTTGAATAGCCTGCAAAACATCTCTCTTGGCAACGGCGGAAGACAGCGGCGCTAAATTTGTTTCCGGATTCATAGGATCGCCCCATTTAGCTTTTGAAAATTCGTCCTTCAAATCCGCTATAAATCTGTCGTAATTTTTTTCAGTGACGATAAAACGCTTAGACGATACGCAAACTTGCCCCGCATTGTAAAGCCGCGCCACAAACAAAATCGACTTAACTTCGTCCATATCCGCGTCGTCCAAAACTATGAAAGCGTCATTTCCGCCCAATTCCAGCGAAGATTTTTTCAAATTTTTACCCGCCGCCTCAGCTATCGACGCTCCGCCGCGCTCCGAGCCCGTCAAACAAGCGCCTTGAACTCTGAAATCTGATATAGCCTTCGATACCAAATCATATGACAAGAATAAATTTTTGAACGCGCCTTCTTCACAGCCCGCCTCTTTGCACAGATTTTCAAACGCCTCAGCCGAGCCTGGACAATTCGACGCGTGCTTTAAAATCATAGGATTGCCGACCATAAAATTTGGCGCAAATACGCGCATTACTTGATAAAATGGAAAATTCCACGGTTCAACCGCGAAAATTATTCCGGTCGCCTGTCTTACGCAATATGCCTCGCCAGCCGCTGTTTCAAATTTTTCCGGCGCGAGAAATTCATCAACTTTATCAGCAAAATAATCAGCGATTGCCGCGCAAATCTGAATCTCAAATTTCGCTTCGCTAATGAGTTTGCCCATATCGTACGTCATAACCGCCGCGTATTTATCGCAGTCGCGACGCAACAAATTTGCTACCTGGTGAAGTTGATTTTTGCGCTCGGTTAAGCAGTCGACCTTGCGCCATTTTTTATAAAGCGCGTGACCTTTCGCCAGCGCCGCCTCCAAATCTGCCTCGGTGTTATTGGCGTATTCCTTCAAAACTTCGTTGGTGTAGGGGTAAATCGTTTTGTAAGCCATTTTCAATCAACCTCTCAATTTAAATTTCAAGCGTCAGTGAACTGCGCCTTTAAAATCTCGGCAAATTGCTCAATATATTTTTTAGTGGTATTCGCGCGCCAAAATGCGTAATATTTCCGGTAAAGCTGCTTATCATTGTGAAAAATCGGCACATTGGCAATTAAATTCGACACTTCGGGCTTCTTCGCTGAATCTACCAAAAAGTAGCCCTTATTCGCCGCAGCCATCAAATGCGCCACGCTCAAATTTTCCGCAAATAAAAAATCGCCCTTCACGCCGAAATATTCTCTGCAGAATAATTCTTCGATGTTTCGCTGTTCTAAGGGCGCTATTATTATTGTTGGTGTGTTTTTTAAATCGTCCATTGTTATTTTTTCAAGTTGAGATAGCGGATTATTCAGCGGCAATTCCGCGTAAAAATAACTTTTCGCCAGGAAATAATTTATGTACTGCTCAGACGGTTTCCGCCGCAGATCATTAATCACAACGTCAGCCCTGCCGGTTCGCAATTTGTCGTAAAGTTCCTCGTGCGTGCCAGTTACCAGCTGAATAAAAACTTCAGGAAATTTAACCGTGAAATTCGTCAGCGCCGCATTCAATTCCTGCCCGCCGTAGTGTCGCAGATAACCAATTACTAATTCGTGTTCAACGCCTTTGGCAATCCGCCGTGTTTCAGTGCAAAGCCTGTCAAAATCGCTGATTAACACTAAACTTTTCTGGTAAAAAAATTCACCTGCTGGCGTCAGGTAAAATTTTCTGCGCTCGCGGTTTATGAGCCGCACGCCTAAATCATTTTCCAGCGCTTGAATCTGTTGGGAAATCGCCGATTGAGATATAAAGCATTCATCAGCCGCCCGCGTGAAACTTTGATAACGCACTACCGCTTGAAAATATTTTATCTGCTTAATCAAAATTTTTCGCCCACCTGGCAACCTGCGCTTCAGATTTAGCCGCTTCTGCGCCGTGTATCGCCAAGCCGGTTTTAACTTCTGCCGCCGGAATAATTTTTTTAATGTAGTTAACACTGCCGCCTAAGCCGCTGCCTTCGTGCGTGGCGAATGGAATAACTTTTTTGCCGGTGAAATCATAACGTTCCAAAAAAGTTGAGACAGCCATTGGAGGCACGGACCACCAAATTGGATAGCCAAGAAAAATTATATCGTAATCGTCGATATCGTCAAGATATTTTTTGAGTTCGGGGCGCGCCTTCTGCCGAATTTCATCTTTGGCAACTTCCGTGCATTCGGTATAATCGACCGGATAATTTTTCACCGTGTCAATCTCGAACAAGTCGCCTCCGACAGTTTTTTGAATAAATTCCGCGACAATCTCAGTATTACCCTTCGCTAAATTTTTAATCGAGCCGTTGACGTAATTTTGCCCTCTGCGCGAATAATACGCAATTAAAATCTTCGACATCATATCACTCCTAACAATCAGCGCGATCCGTCCTCGCGGCGCACGAAGTTTGTGAACACCGGCGACTCCATTTCAGGCAAAGGCACGTCTAACTTTTGTGCCGCCTCCTTGCATTTCAAAAAGTACGTCATATACCGACCGAGCACGCGCATGTTAAATAATCCTTCGCCGTCCTGTTCGACTTCTGCCGCGTCCATTCCGTGTACCATATTCCAATATCGCGTCGAAATTACAGGCATCTCTTGAACCGTGAAATACTTCACCAACTGCGCGAATACCGTTGTTGTACCTGCGCGTCTTGCCGAAACTACTGCTGCCGCCGGTTTAAGATAAAATGCTTTATTCGCGTTGCCTTGAAACTCAGAGAAAAATAATCTGTCCAAAAAACCGACGAGGTTGCCGGTCGCGCCCGCATAATGAGTCGGTGAACCAAATACAAATCCGTCCGCACTGTAAGCTTTCTGTCTGAACTCATTCACGCAGTCATTGATAACGCACGAACCAGTCTCAATGCACTTGAAACACGCCATACAACCGCCGACAGGTTTCGCGCCAATCCAATAAATTTCAGTGTCGACGCCGTAATGCTCCAAAGTTTTGGCAACTTCCTGCAATGCGCGATTAGTGCAACCGTCCTTGTGAGGACTGCCATTCACCAATAAAACTTTCATATCGCTCTCCCAAAATATATCTAAATCTGTTTGATAACTCGCGCAGGATTGCCGACCGCCACCGCGTTATCTGGAATATCTTTTGTCACGATTGAGCCAGTGCCGATAATCGCATTTTCGCCAATCGTCACGCCTGGAAGAATATTAACCCGCGCGCCTATCCACGCATTTTTTTTGATACGAATTTCTTTAGTAAAAATGACGCGAATATTTTTCGGCTCGTGATTAACCGTGAAAAGCCCAACTTCTGGACCGAGCATAACGCCATCTTCAAGCGTTACAGTACCAACTGACATAACAGTTAAGCCGTGATTAGCAAAAACATTCTTGCCGAGAAAAATTCTGCAAGCACAATCGATTTGAAAGGGAGGAGTCAAAAAAGTTTGCTCCGGTAAATTGCCATTGAAAAGTTCGCGCTCCAATTCGATGAGCTTTCCAGTATCATTCGGGTCAGTGCTGTTAATCAGATGGCAAATGTGAGCACAGCGCCTAAATTCACCGTGAGCTTCGCGCCTATAATCTTCGTCTAAAATGTGATAATGTTTGCCCTCGCGCAGATTTTCAAATACGCTCATTTTTTATCAAGACCTTTCGACTTCAGCCAATTAGCAACTAAATCAGCCAATTCTTGATTATTCAAATCGCCCATCAGAAAATGCGTATTGCCCTTCAAACCGATTTTCGGCAATTCAACAAGTTCAGCTTGCCCGCCGTGCCGATTAATCGCCGCAACAAATTTTTTCGCCATATCAAGTTCCGTGCCCCATTTATTTTTGCCAACGTGACTTGAATTTACATCAATGTTGTCGCCATAATAAAGCACAATCGGAATCTTTGTCAGCTTCATAAAATCTTTGAGCGGAACAGCCATAGCACTGGCGCCAATTGGAGCGCAAAGAGCCGGTATAGCTTCGGGCACTTCGCCCTCAGGGAATACAAAAGGTGTCCCGCCAGGTTCAAACGCCACAATCGCCTTAACATTATCCGTGCGGAAAACCGTCCGCCAGCAAATAGTACCGCCCATGCTGTGACCGAATAAAATACTAGGACCAACTTTATCAAAGAGCGCGGCGAGTGCATCAGCATTTAAATCATTATCCAATTCGCTGGTGTAATTTGACCAACTGCGCTGAAATTGTTCGATAGATTCAGCGTCATTGGGAAATGCGGCGTTGTCGAAAACGCGCGGAGTATCACCGGAAAAAGTCCCGACGCGCGACAATATAAACAAAGTCTTATCAGCATAAAGCGGATTGCCCGCCCAGACATTAGCGTCACTTGCGGCTTCAGTGGAAAGTCCGGCTTCACCAATGCGCGGTTGGTCGACTAAATAAACGCCGTAACCTTTGCGCAGGAAAATATTTTGAAAACCTTCACGCCCATCAACTGAACTTTCCCAGGTACGTTTAGTTTGCGCGCCGCCGTGTTGAAAGATTATCGGATATTTCTTTGCATTTTTGGGAATTTGATAAAAAGCATAGAGATGATCGCCGTAAGCATACTGCCCGTCCGGCGAAAGAAATTTATCTTGTGAAAAAGTTCCGCTGTGTTTAATTCTGTTGCCGCCAACTGCAAAGCTGCCTTGCTCTTGAATAACAATCGGTTTAGCCGCGTCAACTGCCGAAGCTGTGAAAATTCCAAATGACAGCGTTAACCCCACAATTGCATCGCGCAAAAATTTTTTGTTCAATCAAAACGCCCCCGTTTTAATGTGCGGTACATATGGTGCTTCTAATTTCTTAATTGTCTCTTCGTCAAGTTTAATATCCAGTGCGGAAACTGCTTCCTCGATATGTTTTATCGAAGTTGTACCAACAATCGGCGCGGTAATGTACGGTTTGCTGAGAATCCACGCCAATGAAACTTGAGCCATTGAATAACCAACTTCTTTAGCAATTTGTTCGAGGTTATCAACAACAACTTTGTCAACGTCATTGGTTTTATCCCAAACCATAGGCGAAACATCGTCAATGGAATTTCGCGCAGTTTTAGTTCCCCAAGGGTGAGTGCAACGTCCTCCGGCAAGTGGACTCCACGGCACAACTGCCATTTTCCTATCTTGACAAAGCGGCATAATTTCACGTTCTTCTTCGCGGTAAATCAAATTGTACTGGGGCTGCAACGACACAAATTTTGTCCAGTTATGTTGTTCGGCGATATTTTGCATACGTTCGAGTTGCCACGCAAAAATAGTTGACGCGCCGATATAACGCGCCTTGCCCGCTTTAACTACGTCGTGAAGTGCCTCCATAATTTCTTCCATTGGAGTATTGGCATCGAGTCGGTGAATCTGGTACAAATCGACATAATCAAGTTGCAGGCGTTTCAAACTGTGATCAATTTCAGCCATAATATTTTTGCGGGAACTGCCGCCGCCATTTGGTCGACCAGGACGCATATCAAAATGAACTTTAGTGGCTACGACAATTTCATCGCGGTCAAGTCCAAAATCTTTGATATAGCGCCCAGTAATTTCTTCGCTCGAGCCCATCTGATAAACATTTGCCGTATCAAAATAGTTAATGCCAAGCTCAATCGCGCGCTTAAACATTTCCTTGCCGTCTTCATAATCCTTCGCCCAAGGGAATACGCCATTTTCTTTGCCAGGTTTGCCAAAACTCATCATTCCCAAGCAAATGCGCGAAACATCCATTCCGGTGTTTCCAAATTTTACATATTGCATAATCAACGCTCCTTTTAATATATTCGCAGGCATTTTAAAAATTTCACGTAACTTAATCAAATACTTTTTGGCGCCGAATTTATCAGTTTTTCTTATAAAAAAAACGCATTTCTTTCTTTTACACCAAAGAAAGAAACGCTGAAGCAAAGAAAGAAAAGTTTCGCGCAAGAGTCGCATCACGCGACTCGGCGCGGGGCGGCGCGCGTCCTTGCGCGCCTCTCAATCACGTACGTTATTGTTAATAATGTATAAAATTGCATTAACAGCGGCAACTGCTATGGAACTGCCGCCTTTAGTTCCAATAACCGAAATGTAGGGAATTTTGTCCTGCGCGATAAGTTCAGCTTTTGAATCAGCCGCCCCCACAAATCCCACCGGTACACCAATAATCACTGCAGGCAAAATATTTTCGTCATTGACAAGACGCAATACTTCATAAAGCGCTGTCGGAGCATTGCCAATTGCAACTATAGCACCATTCAATTCAGCGCCAAATTTCCTTATCGCCGCCATCGACCGCGTTATTCCCTCTCGCGCAGAAATCGCCTTAATTTCGTCGTCAGCAACTTTGCAAAAAACTTCACCGCCAAATTTCGCCAACGCCCGCTTATTAATCCCTGTCCGTACCATTTCAACATCAGTAAAAATATTACAGCCCCGCGTAATTGCCGCCTTCGCTGATTGTATCGCTCGCGGGTGAATTTTTATTATCGGCGCATATTCAACATCGCCCGCCGCGTGAATTATTCGCGAATATATTTTCACTTCGTCCGCCGTCAATTTCAAATCTGAAAGGTAAGGCGAAATTATTTCCATACTGCGACGCTCAATTTCCATAGGCTTTGTTATCATTTGTCAGCCCTCAAATAATTTTCGATACCAGAATGAAATAGTAAAAAACTGGCGCGGTGTAAATGAAACTGTCGAATCTGTCTAAAACTCCGCCGTGACCTGGAAACAGAAAACCTGAATCTTTGACGCCAGTAAAGCGCTTCAACACCGATTCAACCAAATCGCCTAATGTTGCCGCTATAGCCATTAAAAAGCCCGCCAATGCCATTTGAGTTATCGCAAATCCAAATAAGAAACTGCCGACCACCACAGCCGTTAAAATCGTTCCAACCAATGAGCCTAGAACGCCTTCAACTGTTTTATTCGGACTAATCGACGGCGCTAATCTGTGTGAGCCAATCGCCGAGCCGATAAAATATGCAAATGAATCGCTCGCCCAAGTGCAGGTGAATAAAATCCAAATCAATGCACAGCCATCGTCCATATTCAAACTGGTTAATGATTGCAAAGCGTCAGCCGCGCCGGTATTTTCACGAACAAAAGTTGCAAAATTCAACAGCGATTGTACTGGGTGCGGGTCATCCGCCATAAATCTTAGCATTATCAAATGTGAAAACGGGAGACCTATGTAAGATAAGCCTGCAACCGATATGCAAGTTTCTGTCGGGCGCATTGAAAGTATCACCGTTAATAAAAAAATCGCCAGTGAGCCCAATGTCAACACGGCTAATAATTCTTCTATATTGCCGAGCCACGCGCAACATAAAATTAAAACTAGAGTAATTGCTCCTAAAAAATACGCAGTGTCGAATCCTGCGCGATTAAAAGCGGAAGAAAATTCGTGCCAAGCAACCAACGCTAGAAAAATTGCAAAAGCCGAAAACGTAACCCCGCCAAGTTGAATGACAACCGCCGCAATTATAATTCCAATGACGCCGGTTATTATACGTAAAGCCAAGAAGCCACTTCCTTTTTAGTGATTAATAATAGCGCCGAAACGCCGATTGCGATTAGCAAAATCAATGAGCGCGTCAATAAATTCTTCGGGCGAAAAATCGGGCCACGCAGTTTTAGTAAACCAAAGTTCAGCGTAGGCGGTCTGCCACAGCAAAAAATTACTAATCCGCAAATCTCCGCTCGTACGAATCAGCAAATCTACAGGCGGTTGACCGGCTGTATCAAGTTCATTTTCAAAAATATCTTCGTTAATATCGTCAATCGCCAATTTGCCCGCCGCTACTTTCAACGCCAATTTTCGCGCAGCACGCACAATTTCATCTTTCGCACCATAGTCCGCCGCAATATTAAATCGAACGCCGGTATTGTTTTTCATAAGCTCAACGGCCTCAACTATCTGTCTTTGTATAAGCGGCGAAAAATCTTCAGTTCTCCCAATAAAATTAATTCGAACGTTATTTGAATGCATCTCCTGCTTTTCGCGCTCAAGATAATCTGAAAACAAATGCATTAAAAAGTCGACCTCTGCTAAAGGTCGCTTCCAATTTTCAGTTGAAAATGCGTAGACTGTCAAAGCCTCCAGTTTCATATTAACTGCGGTAGTCAAAATTCTTTTCAGCGTCTTAACGCCCGCAACGTGCCCCGCACTTCGAAGTAAACCAAAACTTTCAGCCCATCGCCCATTGCCGTCCATAATTATTGCCACATGACGCGGCAATTTTTTTTTGTCAATAGATTTCAGCCGTTCAAGGTTGTTGTCCATTTAAACTTCCATAACTTCTTTCTCTTTAGTAGCTTTAGCGCCGTCAACAAGCTTGATATATTTGTCCAGGAGTTTCTGCATTTTGTCCTGCGCGTCCTTGCGATCGTCTTCAGTAATCTGCTTGTCCTTCTCAAGTTTTTTGATAGCTTCATTGGAATCACGGCGGATATTTCTCATTGCAACTTTAGCTTCTTCAGCTTTTTTGCCAACAACTTTGACCAATTCTTTGCGGCGCTCTTGCGTAGGTTGCGGAATTGTCAAGCGAATTGCAATGCCGTCATTATTCGGCGTCAAGCCCAAATCAGATTTTTGGATAGCTTTTTCAATTTCCTTAAGAGAGCTCTTATCGTAAGGCTTAATCATAATGATTCGCGGCTCTGGAATTGTAACATTCGCCATCTGATTAACAGGCGTCGGCGTACCGTAATAATCCACCATAACTTTATCAAGAAGGCTGGGCGTGGCGCGTCCTGCGCGAAGAGTGCCATAATCTTTCTTGAGACCTTCGAGAGTTTTTTTCAATTTGTCTTCGGCAGAATTAGTAATGTCAGTAATCATAAAATTTCCCTCCAAAATAAATTAACCGCCAACAGTCGTACCGATGGTTTCGCCAAGAGCCGCGTGAACAATATTTTCGTGATTGTCAATATTAAAAACAACAACCGGAATTTTATTGTCCATGCAAAGACTGGTAGCAGTGGCGTCCATAACGTGCAATTCGCGGTTTAAAATTTCTATGTAAGTTAACGTGTCAAATTTTTTCGCGTTCGGATTTTTATTTGGGTCGCTGTCATAAATGCCATCGGTGCCTTTTTTGCCCATCAAAATAACATCAGCTTCAACTTCAGCCGCACGCAATGCAGCAGTGGTATCAGTTGAAAAATATGGGTTGCCAGTGCCGCCGCCGAAAATCACAACGCGTCCTTTTTCTAAATGACGTACTGCGCGACGCCTAATGTAAGGCTCAGCAACTTCGCGCATTTCAATAGCCGTCTGAACGCGAGTAAAAACATTCATCTTTTCAAGCGCATCTTGAAGGGCAAGCGCATTCATAATAGTTGCCAACATTCCCATATAATCCGCCTGCGCACGATCCATACCTTTGGCCGAACCACTAAGCCCGCGCCAAATGTTTCCGCCGCCAACAACAATAGCAACTTCCAATCCTAAATCGTGAACCTTTTTAACCTGTTTAGCAATATCTTCGACAACCGGAGTATTAATCCCAAAATCAGCTTCGCCAGCTAACGACTCGCCGCTTAACTTCAAAACGACACGTTTATATTTCATTAAAATACCGCCTCCGTTCGCCGCCAATTTTACAAGTAAGTTAGCTTTGTGTCAAATAAAAAATAGCCGCATGATTTTTCTCACGCGACTAATCTGCTACCCCTCAAATTTTTTTGCCGAAATAGATACACTTCATTAAATTGTTGAAAAATCGCCTAGCTAAAAGTATAATTCACGTGACAAAAATTAACGAGGTAAATTTAATGGATAGAATCACGATTGTTGTACCCTGCTATAATGAAGAAGAATCGATTGACCGATTTTATCCTGAAGTTCAAAGGCACATTGAAAAAATTCCAGATTGCGAATTCAGATATTTATTTGTGAACGACGGCAGCCACGACCGAACTCTTGAGAAATTGCGGGCGTTGGCGGCTAATCATAAAGATATTTTTTATTTGAGCCTTTCGCGGAATTTCGGTAAAGAATCGGCAATGATGGCTGGAATTGATTATGCTGACGGCGACGCGGTAATTATTATGGACGCTGATTTACAACATCCCGCCGCGCTTATTCCGGAAATGATTAAATTCTGGCGCGCGGGCTACGATGACGTTTGCGGTAAAAGAATTAATCGCGCAGGTGAAACTTTTTTCAAGCGAAATATGACAAATTTATTTTACGCCATTATGAAAAAGTTCAGCACTTCCTATGAAATACAGCGTGACGTCGGAGATTTCCGCCTTCTTGATAAACGTTGCGTTGAGGCGTTAAAACTTCTGCGCGAAAATCAGCGCTTTACAAAAGGATTATTCACTTGGATTGGTTACAAAAAAAAAGAAATCCCATTTGAAGTTCAGCCACGCGTGGCGGGCAAAACTAGCTGGAATTATCTCGGGCTATTCAATTTGGCGATAAAGGGCATGACTTCATTTACAACAGCGCCCTTGCATTTAATGACCTTTATTGGGCTGACGGTTTCATTCGGCGCGATTATCTATATGATTTGGATATTGACAAGCGCGCTAATTTATGGCGACCCCGTTGCAGGTTACCCAACCATTATGACGGTGATGTTATTTTTGGGCGGAATGCAACTTTTAGCACTTGGAATTATCGGCGAATATCTGAGTCAAATTTTCCACGAAACTAAACAGCGACCGATTTATCTTGTTGACGAATTTAACGGCGACCGAATAATTTACAATATTACCAAGAGAGCGAGCGATAATTAAGTGAATCGCAGAAATTTTATCCGCAATGGTCTAATTGGCGCGGCGGGTTTGGCGGCGCTAAGTGGCGGCGGAATTTTTTATTATATTAATCGACCGGAATTTGGGCGACTACCGCAAGGCGAACGTCTGAAAAAAATTTTAGCTTCGCCGCATTATTTCACGGATCATTTTGAATGTTTAACGCCGGTACAAATTATGTCAGAAGACGTTGAAAACAGCGAAAATCGGCTAATTGCGACGTTGAAATTTTTATTTGGCGACAAATCGGAATTGACGCCGCCTAAACCAATACCAAGCATTAAAACAAATCTGCGCGAATTGCCGCCGGATTTAGACTGCGCGGTATGGCTGGGACATTCGACGATTTATCTGCAACTTGCCGGTAAAAAGATTTTGCTTGACCCAGTTTTTTCTGATTATGCGTCGCCGGTGTTTTTCGTGAATCGGGCATTTCCAGGCAGTAATATTTACACGGCTGAAGATTTTCCTGAGATTGACATATTGGCGATAACTCACGACCATTGGGATCACCTTGATTATCCAAGCGTTATTGCGCTTAAGCCGAAAATTAAAACTGTGCTTTGTCCTTTGGGTGTCGGTGAATATTTTGAGCAATGGGGTTTTCCGCTTGAGCGAATTATTGAAGAGGATTGGGATTCTGAAATTGATCTTAGCGCCGATTTGACCGCGTTTATTTTAACCAGTCAACATTTTTCTGGCAGAATGTTAAAACGCAATCCAACTGAATGGTGCGCCTATGCATTTATCACGCCCAATAGAAAAATTTTTATTAGCGGAGATGGCGGTTATGGCAGTCACTTCAAAAAAATTGGCGATCAGTTCGGTTATTTCGATTTCGCATTTATGGAAAATGGACAATACAACAAACAATGGCACGCGATACATATGTTTCCGGACGAAACTGCAACCGCCTCTGAAGATATTCATGCAAAAAATATTATTCCAATACACTCAGGAAAATTCGCACTCGCACGTCACGCTTGGAATACACCCTACAGAGATTTAACCGCCTCAAGTTTTAATCGAAACTACAAACTTCTAACGCCGCGCATCGGTGAATTGATTGATTTTACTCGTGAACAAAATTTCTCAGCTTGGTTTAATTTTTAAATTAATATCGGCATTAGGCATTTCTTTCTTTTTGTAAAAAGCAAGAAACGCCAGCAAAGAAAGAAAAACAAAATAGGATCGGTCGTGAGAGATCAGACAAGAGCGATTAAAAAATAACATACAGCCGCGCAAATTTTCAATCCTTGAAAATGGCGCGGAACCGCCCATCCTTGGGCGGTTTCTTTTGTTTGCATATCATAATTCAGAACATCCGATTCTTGTAAAAAATATATGCCGCCACCATCGACGCCACCATCGCTATCAACATCACTATCAAAAAACCGTACGAGTTCCCCTCCATCGGCACCGGCACATTCATTCCAAAAAAACTCGCTATAACCGTCGGTACCGCAATTATAATCGTCACCGCCGCTAAAAATTTCATCACCATATTCTGGTTGTTCGAGATTATCGACGAAAATATGTCCGCCATTTGCGACAATATCTGGCTGTACATCTCAACCATTTCTCGCGCTTGCTTGTTTTCAATTATAACGTCTTCTAGCAGATCTTCATCCTCTTCATAAATTTCTAATACGCCTTCCAATGTCCTATTCGAACGCAGCCGCATTATTTTTTCCAACACCGCGTCATTTGAACGAAGCGAAGCATTAAAATACGTCAAGCCTTTCTGCAATTCCATTAGCCGCAATATATCGTCGTTTTTCATGTAACGCCGCAATTGATCTTCAATTTCGTTGGAAATCTTGTTAATCTGCCTCAAATATCTCAAATAAAATGTTGCCGATCGATACAATATTTCAAATAAAAATTGCGTCTTCTTGTACGTATGAAAAAGCCGCGCCGTTCGCTCATTGAAACTGGAAATTACAGGCGTTTCCTCAAGGCACACTGTGATTATATAATTTTTCGTCAAGATAACCGACAGCGGCAACGTATCATAACTTTCTTCGTCATAGACAACCGGCACGTTCGTTAAAATCATTATCGATTCGTCTTCAACGTCAATATGAGAGCGCTCTTCATCGTCCAGCGCCGAGCGTAAAAAATCCGGTTCAACGTTCGTTAGCGCGCTTACTTCTTTCAATTCGTAGGGCGTTGGGTCGATTATGTTTATCCACGCGCCTTTTTCCAATGTCTTCAGTGTCAATTTGTCTAAATGTCCTGATTCTTGTGATTTGTAAATTTCCAACAATCGCCCCACCCCTTGTTTAGGGATTAGTGGAGAGGGGATAGGGATTAGTGATTTTAGTTCCTAACCCCTAGCCCCTAAACCCTAGCCCCTTTCACCAGCCACGTTTGAACTTGATTAATTTTCACATCAATAATATCGCCGACTTTTTCCGTGCCGTGCTCAAAAAGCACTAATTTATTCTGCCGCGTCCTGCCAGTATAAATATTTTTGTCAGTCTTGCTCGCACCTTCAACCAAAACTTCAACAACTTTGCCGTTCAGCTCAAGATTTTTTTCAAGGCTAATTTTATTCTGCAACTTCATCAATTCGTCAAGGCGTTTGTGCTTTAGTTCTTCGTCAATCTGATCAGGAAAATTCGCCGCCGGTGTCCCACTGCGCTTTGAATAAATAAACGTAAACGCCATATCAAATCTAACTTCTTCAAGAAATTTCAGCGTCTCAGCAAAAGTTTCATCAGTTTCGCCAGGAAAGCCGACAATCAAATCTGTGGTTAGGCTGATATTTGGAATTGCTGCGCGTATCTTCTTCACCAACGCTAAATATTTTTCGACTGTGTAAACGCGGTTCATTTTCTGCAAAATAGTATTTTCGCCGTACTGTACCGGCAAATGAATATGCTCGCAAATATTTTCGCCACACGCCATAGCGTTAATCAGCTCGTCGGACAAATCTTTTGGGTGGCTCGTCATAAATCTTAGCCGTTTCAAACCGGAAATTTTATCAACTTCGCGCAGGAGTTCAGCAAAAGTTTTTCCGCCGCCGTCATAACTATTCACATTCTGCCCCAAAAGCGTAATTTCTTTAAAGCCGTCTTTTACAGTTTCAGTAACTTCATTAATAATTTCTTCAGGTAAACGACTGCGCTCGCGCCCGCGTACATGCGGCACAATGCAATATGTACAGAAATTGTTGCAACCGTACATAATCGGAACAAACGCTGAAACTTGTCCTGCGCGAATGGGCAAAATATTTTCGTCGTTAATAATGCCGCTGACATTTGAAACATCAACAAATTGCCGCCGCTTAAATTCAAAAGTTTCAACCACATTAACCAGTTCGCCGCGTTGTCCAGTACCCAAAACAAAATCTACATGTGGCGAGCGCTTAATTAATTCTTCGCCGTCCTTCTGAGCCAGGCAACCCACCACGCCAATTATCAGCGCGGGATTTTGCCGCTTGTACTTTTTAATTTCGCCAATTTTGCCGTAGATTTTATCTTCCGCCGTCGAACGCACGCAACAAGTATTGAACAAAATCAAATCTGCCGTTTCAAATTCTTCAGTCAAGGTATAACCAATTTTTTGAAGTTGCCCCGCCATTCGCTCCGATTCCGCGACGTTCATTTGGCAACCGTACGTTAATATCTTTAAATTCTTCATAGCGCGTATTTTAACATTGCCCGCGCAGATATTCAATACAAGGATTTTCCCGCATAACAGCGAATTTAACTTTAAATTTTTTTAAGGAGGAATATTACTATGGCTGACAACAAAAAATCTGCTCTACTCAATGCGGCTAAAAAACTCAAAAACGCTGGCAAACCCGTTAAAGATGAAAGCGGCAACGTTAAAAAAACTCAAAATACAAACGCCGCCGGTAGCAGCCTTTTCGACAAAATCAAAAATGCGGTTTCCAAAGTTGATCGCGATTAAGGATGTGATGATATGCAACGTCACGCAAGAATTTTTCTCCTGTCAATAATATTGGTTATTGCCTCCATGATTCTTGGCTGTGTTGAAGTTGAAGATGTTGAAATTAAACCGCCTGCCAATTTCGCTGATACTTTTAACCCAAATGATAATTGGCTCATTTACTGGTACATTTGCGGCTCTAACCTGGAAAGCGGAAGCGGCGCGGCTACTTCTGATTTAAATGAAATGTTGCAAGCAAAACTTCCCGCCAATGTCAAAGTTTTAATTGAAGCGGGCGGCTCAAATCAATGGCACAACGCGCTTATGCGCTCCGGAGAAACCAATTTGTATTTGTACGATTCTGAAGGACTGCGCGAAATTGCAACAGCGGCTTATAGCGATATGGGCGACGCTGAAACCCTTGCAACTTTCCTGCAGTACGGCAAAGAAAAATTCCCTGCCGACCACAAAGTTTTTGTATTTTGGGATCATGGCGGCGGTAGCGTTTTTGGTTTATGCCAAGACGAGCGCACAGGCAATATTTTAACGCTGAATGAAGTCCGCGATGCTTTTGCCGCTGTATTCGACGCCAATGAAAGTAATCCGCCTTTTGAAGTTATCGGCTTTGATACCTGCTTAATGGCAACTTACGAAATGGCTAACGATTTGTACGGCTTTGCTCATTATATGGTCGCCTCTGAAGAACTTGAACCTGGCAACGGATGGGAATATACCAGCTGGCTTAAAGCTTTGGGCGATAATCCGGCAATGAGCGGCGCGCGTCTCGGTCAAGTTATCTGTGACAGTTATTATAAAGATTGTGCAAGCACTTGGACAGAAGACACAATCACGCTTTCAGTTGTCGATTTAACTAAGCTGCCGAATTTGCGAATTGCCTATGAAAATTTTGGAATTGAAGCTTTGAGATTATCTGCGCAAAATCCCAGAAAATTTTTCTCAATGCTCGGACGCCACGCCCAAAATTCCGAGAACTACGGCGGCAATACTCAGCGCAAGGGTTATTACGACATGATCGACATTGGCGATTTCGCACGCAACGCTAAAGAATTAATGCCGCAAAGTTCAACCACTTTAATTAAAGCACTTGATGATGCTGTTGTTCACAAAGTTACCGGTCCTTATCGCAGAAAGGGAAGCGGTCTTTCAAGTTTTTACCCTTATGACGGCGGCGTTGAAATGTTCGATATGTATTCAAATGTTAAAGCCGCGCCCAATGCTCAAAAATATTTATATAATCATCTGATTTACGGCAAAATTCCTTCCGAAGCGCAAGCTCTTTTGAAAGGCACTGATTTACAGGCATTGCCTCAGCCTCTCGGCGGACATATTTTTTCCATTGCCGACCTTGAAGATATTAAAATTCAAATCGACAGAAAAAATAACGCCTTTGTACAGTTGAGGGCTGAACAGTTTGAAAATATCGCTAATATCCGTTGCAATTTGGCTTACCTTGACGCCGACGAAGATATTATTTTGTACTTGGGCAGTGATTCAAATGTTAAAATCGATTGGAACAAGTACACGGTCACCGACAATTTCGACGCGACCTGGATTATGCTTGATAGTCATCCGGTTTATATTGAAGTTACCGCTGTTGATGAAAATTATGTACTGTATTCGATACCGATTAAATTAAACAGCGTCCGAATGAATTTAGAAGCGGGCTACGATTATAAATCCGGTAAGTACAAAATTTTTGGCGCGCGCGGAGTTGAAACCGGCGGTATGGCTGATAAGAATTTAATTAAACTCAAAGCCGGAGACAAAATTACAACGCTGCATTACGGCATGACAATTACCGGCGAAGATACCGATTTCACCGAAGTTGAAGTTGATACCTTCATCGCAACCGACAAAACTAATCTAGCTGACGAAAGATTGGGCGATGGCGAATATTTGTATTGCTTCGAATTCGTCACGCCGAATAATGAAAGCGCTCTTTCGCAGTTCATCAATTTCACTGTAGAAAACAATACTATTACCACGAACGAGCTCGATTAAGTGATACGTGATTTGGGATAAGTGATAAGTGATTTGCGCATATCGCATTTCACTTGTCACTTTTTACTTGGGAAAAAACAATATAATCGGTACAAATGGCGTCAATACGCGATTCTCATTTTTGAAAACGCCGATTTTGGACTTTTCCTCGGGAAAAAACAACATAAATGCCACAAATGGCGTCAGTATGCGATTCTCATTTTTTAAACCGCCGATTTTGGACTTTTCACTGGTAAAAAACAACATAATTGGCAGAAATGGCGTCAATACGCGATTCTCATTTTTTAAAACGCTGATTTTGGACTTTTCACTGGGAAAAAATAATCAAAATGAGACAAATGGCGTCAGTACGCGATTCTCATTTTTTAAAATGTGGATTTTAGACTTTTCACTGGGAAAAAACAATCAAAATGCGACAAATGGCGTCAGTATGCGATTCTCATTTTTGAAAACGCCGATTTTAGACTTTTCCTCGGGAAAAAACAACATAATTGGCAAAAATGGCGTCAGTACGCGATTCTAATTTTTGAAAACGCCGATTTTGGACTTTTCCTCGGGAAAAAACAACATAATTGCCACAAATGGCGTCAGTACGCGATTCTCATTTTTGAAACTGCTGATTTTTGACTTTTCCTCGGGAAAAAA
>CAJOIA010000023.1 GCA_905234505.1 uncultured Selenomonadaceae bacterium | reverse complement strand
TGATTGGATGGGACTTGACAGCGGCGAAAAGACTTCCGCAGAATATGTTAAGGCTCTCGACGGCGCTAAGACAATTATTTGGAATGGACCTATGGGCGTTTTCGAATTTGATAATTTCGCAAAAGGCACGCTCGCGGTTGCTAAGGCTGTTGCTGAAGCTACTGAAAAAGGCGCAATTTCAATCGTCGGCGGCGGCGATTCCATTGCTGCGTTGAAGAAAACCGGTCTTTCCGATAAAATTTCGCACATTTCCACCGGCGGCGGCGCAACCCTTGAATATCTCGAAGGTAAATGCCTGCCTGGTATCGATGCTATTGCTACTGAAGGTCGTATGCCGATTATCGCTGGCAACTGGAAGATGAACAACACCGTTAAAGCTGGCGTTGCTCTTGTTGAAGAGTTAATTCCGCTGGTTGCTGCTGCTCAATGTCGAGTTGTCGTTTGTCCGCCTGCTACCGCTCTTGAATCAGTTGCTAAAGCTGTTAAAGGCACAAATATTCACGTCGGCGCGCAAAATGTGCACTGGGAAGCTAAAGGCGCATTCACCGGCGAAATTGCAACCGATATGCTTAATGAACTCAATGTTGACTTTGTAATTCTCGGACACAGCGAACGCCGCGATTATTTCGGCGAAACCGACGAAGGCGTTAACAAACGCGCTAAGGCAGCTTTCAACGCAGGTATTACCCCGATTATTTGCTGCGGTGAATCTCTTGAAGTTCGTGAATCCGGCAAATACATTGAGCACGTTGTTGGTCAGATTGACAAAGATCTTGACGGCTTCACACCGGCTGAAGTTGCAAAACTCGTCATTGCTTATGAGCCGATTTGGGCTATTGGCACTGGCAAAACTGCTACATTTGAGCAGGCAGAAGAAGTTTGCAAGGCTATTCGCGAGTGCGTTGCTAAGAAATTCAATCAAGAAGCGGCTGACGCAATTCGTATTCAATACGGCGGCAGCGTGAAACCGGCTACGATTAAAGACCTTATGAAACAGCCGAACGTTGACGGCGCACTTGTTGGCGGCGCATCTTTGAAAGCTCCGGACTTCAGCGCGATTGTCAATTTTTAAGATTTAAATATTTTTGATTAGATAAATTGAGCCGCCCGTGTTAGTCTTGACATTGGCGGCTTTTAATTAATTTTTTAAGGAGAGATACGAAAATGGCAACTATTAAACGTGCGCCTATCTGCTTAATCATTATGGACGGCTGGGGCATTGGCGACCCTATGGACAAATACAACGCAATTCAAGTTGGCAATACGCCGGTTCTCGATGAACTTGCTAAAAAATATCCGAATGCGCAACTTCAAGCTTCTGGTGAATATGTTGGACTTCCGGACGGGCAAATGGGCAATTCCGAAGTTGGACATATGAATATCGGCGCGGGGCGTGTCATTTATCAGCCGCTTACAAAAATTACTAAGGCTATTCGTGACGGCGAATTTTTCCAAAATAAAGCATTGGTCGGCGTTGCTGATAAAGTTGTAGCTAGCGGCGGCGCATTGCATTTATTTGGGCTTTTATCACCTGGCGGCGTTCACAGTCACACAACTCACCTTTACGCACTGCTGAAACTTGCAAAAGATAAAGGTATCAAGAATGTTTATGTTCACGCATTTTTAGACGGGCGCGACGTTCCGCCGAGTTCCGCCATTGAATATCTTGCTGAACTTGAAGAAAAAATTCAAGAAATTGGCGTTGGTCAAGTTGCAACTATTTCCGGTCGCTATTACGCGATGGACAGAGATAAGCGCTGGGATAGAGTTCAAAAAGCTTATGACGCCATTGCTAAGGCTGAAGCGCCTAAGAAAAATTCTTCCGCTGAGGCTATCAAAGACTCTTACGACAATAAAGTTACTGATGAATTTGTAATTCCGGTTGCGATTGGCGATTATCCAGGCGTTAAGAAAGGCGACGGCGTTATTTTCTTTAATTTCCGCCCCGATCGTGGACGCGAATTAACACACGCTTTCACCGATACAAAATTTGAAGGTTTTCCGCGCGTTGAAGAACTTGTTGGTCTGCCCTTCGTCACAATGGCGCAGTATGAGGAAGGTTTAAATGTTGAAGTTGCATATCCGCCCGAATCTGTTTCTAACGGTCTCGGTGAAACGATTAGCAAGGCTGGCTTAACGCAACTTAGAATTGCTGAAACTGAAAAATATGCTCACGTAACATTTTTCTTTAATGGCGGCGTCGAAGAACCATACAAGGGTGAGGATAGAATTTTAGTACCTAGCCCGAAAGTTGCAACGTACGATTTGAAACCGGAAATGAGTGCGCCTACCGTTACTTTGAAAGTCGTTGAGGCGATTCTTTCTGAGAAATATGATTTTATAATTTTGAATTACGCTAATGGCGATATGGTTGGTCATACTGGCGTTATGAAAGCGGCAGTGCAGGCTGTTGAAACGGTCGATACTTGCGTTGGTATTTTTGTTGAATGCGTCAAGAAAGTTGGCGGCGAAGTCATAATTATTGCAGATCACGGCAACGCTGATAAAATGTTCGATTATGAATTGAAAGAGCCATTCACCGCGCATACTACAAATCCTGTGCCTATTATTGTTGTTTCTGACAGAGTTGAAAAAGTTGAAGACGGCGCACTTTGTGATGTAGCTCCCACGCTCTTGAAATTGGCGAATATGGAAGTTCCCGCCGAAATGACCGGAAAATGCTTAATCAAAATGAAGTAAAATAGGCATTTCTTTTCTAGAAAAGAAACGCCAGCAAAGAAAAGCGCGGCTCAGATAGTCGCGTCACGCGACTAGTTCGCCGCATTGAGGCGCGCGTCCTTGCGCGCCGTCTAATTCACTGATGCTAGTTAGCCGTCTCGTCGAGCGGCTTTATTTTTTTGCGACCGTATGGTACAATCTGCGCGAGGTGACTCAATATGAATATTTTTAAGACAATGATACTGATGGCGCTTTTAAGCGGATTGATGGTGGCAATGGGCGGAGCAGTGGGCGGCAGCAGCGGAGCTTTTTTCATGCTGGTGATTTCGCTTGGTATGAATTTTTTCAGTTATTGGTTCAGCGATTCAATGGTCTTGAGTGCATATAACGCCCGCGAAGTTTCCGAAGCTGACGCGCCGGAACTTTATAATATTGTTAAAAATCTCGCGCAGAAAGCAGATTTGCCTATGCCGAAAGTTTGCGTAATTGATAGCGACGTTCCAAATGCCTTTGCAACCGGCAGAAACCCCGACCACGCCGCTGTTGCCGTTACAACCGGAATAATGCGAGTCCTTGACTACAATGAAATTTCCGGCGTTCTTGGTCACGAATTGGCGCACGTTAAGCATCGTGATATTTTAACTGGTACAATTGCCGCGTCAATGGCTGGAGTTATTTCTATGATTGCTAATATTGCTCAATGGGGCGCGATTTTTGGCAGCCGCGACAATGAAAATGGCGGCATTATCGGTACGCTCGCCACGATTATTCTTGCTCCGCTTGCCGCAAGTTTAATTCAAATGGCTATTTCACGTTCGCGCGAATTTGACGCTGATAAAACAGGCGGCGAAATTTGCGGAAACCCAATGTATTTGGCTAAGGCGCTTGAAAAAATCGAGTACTACGCAACTCACGCCGAACCACTGGAAAATTCTTCACCGGCTACCGCGCATATGTTTATTGTAAATCCTCTGGAAAATTCAACCAAGTTGCTAAAAAATTTATTTTCAACTCATCCGCCAACTGAAGACCGAATTGCTAAGCTTCAGGAACAAGCGCGCGAAATGCATCTGTTGAATTAAAATTGTCCCGTCGTACCAACACAAAATTTTTCACTTTGCTAAAATTAATATTGAAAGCGAGGTGAAACAATCATGAGATTTTTATACAGAGTGCATTACAAAGCTTTACTCGGTACGCCTATTCCTTGGGTATGCGGCTATTGTGGTTATTCTCCGATGACACAATACAGTCAACGTCCGTCTGTATGTTGTCCTAAATGCCACCGCAATGCTTGGAAACCCTTATAAGAGCGTACAGAAGAATTCGCTGTCATTGGCGAATTAAAAATTTTTATGTTAAAATTGGCGAGAATTTATCTCGTCAATTTTTTTTTGAGGAGGAAATTTGAGCGGATTAACTTGTATTGTGACGGGAGCTATGCTGGATGCCGCATTTTCATTTACAGGATATTCGCCGCCCTTCACATTTTCAGCGGTTTTATGTTGTTTTGCATGGCGGTGGCAGTTAAACAAATTTTTAAGAAAAACTAAAGACTTTTGCAGGAAATTTCGAAACCGGCGATAATTATATCAAAAGTGTAGTCTAAATTTTTTATAACCAAAATAGCACGAGGAGGGGTACTTATGAACTCGCTGTCAATTCGGGCGAAATTATTTTTGGTTTTTGTCCTATTGATAATCGCGTTTATTGCCAATGGTGTCTATTCGGTATTCAGCCTTTCGTCAATCAATGAAAGCTCGCTGAGAATAGCCACGCAACATTTACAAGGAGTTATAGCGGCATCAGAATCTAGCCGCGCAATGAGCGATTATCGGCAAGGCGAATTTGCTGTTATTGACGCAACGAGTTTGCCGAGCAGAATTTACGCCGCCCAATCCACAAAAAAATTGGCTGACCAAATTGATATTACTTTTGATACTATTCAGCCGACTTTGGACGGGAAAATTGCTGACGATTTTTCACAAATGAGAAATGCTTGGACTCAGTACAAGGAAAATTCGCAGCGCGTTATCAATCTTGCTAAACAGGGCAATACACGCGAGGCGGCGTGGCTTCTCGAAACTTCCAGCGAAATGTACAATTTCATTGGCACAAAATTAAATCGCATTCTCGACAATCGCAAGGATTTTATTCACGCTGAAGTTGTCGACTCCGAAAGTAAATACAATCAGACACGCATGATTTTGATTGTTGTAATTGTCGCGGTTGTAGCATTTTTGATTTTCGTATCCATTGCGACAAGCCGACTGATTATCAATTCGATTAATTATCTTTCGGATATCTCTAAGGAAATGGCGAACGGCAATTTAACTGTCGAGGCGAAGGCGCAAAGCAATGACGAATTTGGGCAGTTGACGAATATTTATGCTGATACTATTGCAAAGCTTAGGAAACTCATTGCGAATATTCAACACAACGCTGAAGACGCTGCAACATTCGCTTCACAACTCAATGAAAATGCAAGTCAAAGCGCATTAGCAACGCAACAGGTAGCCACTTCGATTGGTAATGTTGCGGAAAATGCGATTAAGCAGGGCGATGCTGTCGAGCAATCCACTGACGAAATTAAAGCCTTTGCCACGCTTTTGCAGAAATTTGAAAGCAAAGCTGATGCTTCGTTAAATTCGGCTAAAAACGTTGAAAAAATTGCCGAAAGTGGTCGTGCAGCTGTTAGTAGCGCCGTCAATCAAATGTCGACCGTTGCTGAAAGTGTTGACCGCTCTGCTGAAGTTATCCAGCAACTTGCCGAGCGTTCGACGCAGATTGGCAATATCAGTTCGACCATTGCGAATATCGCTGAACAAACTAATTTGCTTGCACTTAATGCGGCGATTGAAGCTGCAAGAGCCGGTACAGCCGGTCGCGGTTTCGCGGTTGTTGCCGATGAAGTACGTAAGCTTGCCGAAAGTTCCAGTGTTGCCGCTTCGCAAATTGCAGAATTAATCAGCGCTATTCAAAGTGAAATGAATCAAGCGCTGGAACAAATGGAGCGCGGCAATCGTGAAGTTGAAAGCGGCAAAGTTGTTGTTGCTGAGGCGGGCGATTCGTTTAAAAATATTGCCAATGCTATTGTCCAACTTACCGAGCACGCGGAAGAAATTCAGAAAAATGCTCAAGTTGCCTCCACGCGCGTTGATAAACTTGTTGGCACAATGGAAGAACTTAATCGCTCAAGTAAAGACGTTAGCGCTGAAACTGAATCGGTTAGCGCGGCGACCGAAGAACAATCCGCCTCGATTGATGAAGTTGCAAGCGCCAGTAAGAAACTCTCTGAGCTTGCCGAAGAGCTTACAACTTCGACTTCCAAATTTAAGATCTAAGGACGGTGAATACAATGAAGTTAGCAAAAGTTTTCTGCGCGACGCTAATGTTAATTTTTGCTTTGGCGTTGACGGGTTGCGGCGGCTCAAGTTCAACTGATACGGTTACTAAAAACGTTGCAGTATGTTTTCCGAATACTACTGACAGTTGGCAACGCAACGGCGATTCATTGACTAAACTTCTGCAAGAGGAAGGTTTCGTTGTCGACGTGCAATTTTCTGATACCATTGAAAAGCAGCAGCAACAAGTTAAAGACGCACTTGCTAAAAAGCCTGGTTGTATCGTAATTGCCGCGATTGACTCAGCCGCTTTTGTCGACGTTTTAGAGGACGCCAAAAAGAATAAAGTGCCGGTTATTTCGGTCGAAAGAATGCTTTTGAATACGGACGCCGTGAATTATCACGCAGGCTTTGATGGCGCGGCAGTTGGCGAAGGTATGGGCGAATATATTGAAGCGGCTTTGAATTTGAAAAATGGCGGCGGACCTTATAACATTGAATTTTTTGCAGGAAGCCCAACTGACAGTGGCGCGAATGTTTATTTTTCAAACGCCAAGAAAATTTTGGAGCCTTATTTGAGGAATGGTCAATTGATTTGCCGCTCGGGGCAGACGAATTTTGATCAGGTTGCGGTTGCCGATTGGAATTCCGCAAATGCTCGCCCGCGTATCAGAGAAATATTCAACAGATATTATGCCGACGCAACTTTGAATGCTGTTTTAAGTCCGAATGATGATATTGCCGGTGTACTGCTTGAAGAATTTAGAGCTGCAGGAAAACCTTTGCCGCTCATTTCGGGTCTTGACGGAGATCTTTCCGCTTTGGAGCGCATTAAAGCCGGTCAGCAAACTTTCACCATTGCAAAACCCCCTGAAGTTTTAGCTGCAAAGTGCGTGCGCATGATTAAATCCGTTGTTGAAGGCACACAGCCCGATATTAACGACGTCACAAGTTCTGATAACGGCGTGTTTATCGTTCCGTCGTATCTTTGCACGCCTCAGATTGTCGATAGCACGAACATTGACATTTATTTGAAATAAGGCGGCGTTAAAAAGTCTTTGCCAGAAAAATTTGGTCTTTCGAATAATATCTCGCGCAGATCTGTTGCTCGCAGGTCGAACGCGAGATTTTTTTTGTAAGGCTCGCTTATTCGCCCGCTTAATATTTCTTTGCTGGTTAAATGCTGTGCAACTTTCGTGACGATTGGCACTGCGCGAATTTGTTTTAATAAAGCTCTGCCGCGCTCATTGAAGGCTAAAACGCGCGCGTAATGTCCGGAAATTTCTTCAGTAAATCCGATTAAAAAATGCAATAACAATCTTTTAACGCGGCTGATTGGAAAGCGCCGATTTACAATGCCCGTGATTAATTCTTCGAAAGTTTTTGCCCGTCGCGCAGATTCAATTAATTTAAATTCGATACCCTCAGCCATTCCGTAAATTTCGCGCAGATTTTCCAAATTGCTGATTAAAAGTTTGGCTAAAATTGGGCGCAATAAAAAATCCTCTCGAACAAGTTCGATGGATTTTAATTCATCGAGAACTGCCGGAGGTACTGATATTTTTTGCCACGCCACATTTTTTTGATAAAGCAGGCGGCGAATTTCTGTTGCGCTGGATTTTATTTCGCCGCGCGGGATTAATAGCGGCTGAATGTTTTTCGGCAAAGCCCGCAAATATTCAATCGCCAAAATTGTATTTGGTTGCCCCGCGTCTATCTGCGCGACCGACGATAAAATTTCAGTGACTGCCGCCGCGTAGGATTTACCGGTTGCCATTGCCGATTTTAATTCTTGTTGAAAAGATTCTTTGCTGAATGTCGAAGCCGCCAATTTCAATTTTTCTAAATCTGAAACTTCCGCGCCAAATGCAAGCGTGTCGATAATTCCAAGCTGCGATAATAAATTGACGCCGCCGCGTGAGAAGTCTTGTGCACTTCGTACAGCCACCGTGAAGGGCAATTCTAAAACTAAATCGACGCCGCCCATTACCGCTAATTTTGCTCGCGTCCATTTGTCTAAAATTGCTGGCGTGCCGCGTTGCGTGAAAGAGCCGCTCATTAGTGCAACTATTTCCGCGTCGGTGAATTTTTTTATCTGCGAAATTTGAAAGGCGTGTCCCGCGTGAAACGGATTGTACTCTGCGATTATTCCAATTGCCATTTATTTTTTCACAGCCTCAAGTGACGCTATCGCCACTTCTATCATAGAATCGTCCGGCTCGCGCGTTGTCAAATATTGCAACCACAAGCCAGGCATTATCGCCAAATGCACCAGCGAATTTTGCGAAGTTCCGGCGAATCTGATTATTTCATAGGAAATTCCCGCGACCACCGGCAATAAAATTATTCTTGATAAAATCCTCAGCCATAAATCCGGCCAGCCCAAAAACGCGAATACAAAAATGCTAACAATCATCACGATTAGCAAAAACGCCGTGCCGCAGCGTGGGTGCAAGCGCGGAAATTTTTTTACATTTTCAACGGTTAGCGGCAAATCTGCTTCGTAACAGAAAATCGTTTTGTGTTCTGCGCCGTGATATTGAAAGACGCGCTGTATATCTTGCGCTCGTGAAATTGCGAAAATGTACAGCAGAAAAATTATCAGCCGCAAAAATCCTTCCGCTAAATTGAATATCACAGGGTCGTCGGTGATTTCGTGTAAAAATTTCGCCGCGAAAGTTGGAATTGCGATAAACAGCACGCACGCCAAAATTAGCGCAAAAAATATCGTTCCTGCTAATTCTTTATCGGTTAATTGCTCTTCGTCTTCGCCCGCCGCCTGCGCAGAAAATGACAGCGACTTTATCCCTAAAATCAAACTTTCAAATAATGTCACTGAGCCGCGCAGAAAGGGCAATTTTAGTATAGGATATTTTTCCGCGATTGAATGAACTTGATTAACTTGAACACTGATATTGCCGCTCGGTTCACGAACTGCCGTTGCAACTTTGCCGAATCCGCGCATCATTACGCCTTCAATGACTGCTTGCCCGCCGACGATTGGTTTTTCCATTGGATCACCTCAAATTTTTATTGTCACAATTTAAATTTAGAAATCTCACTGTGCATATCGTCAGCGAGTTTAGAAAGTTGCTTGCTGGCTTCGGCAATTTCGTTAATCATGGCGCTTTGCTCTTCAGCAATGGCACTAATCGACGTGGTATTTTCATTAGTTTTCTTAGCAATTTCTTCTGTGCGATTAACAGCGTTCAGAATTACCGCACTGCCGTTATTCATAGACTCAATACGCGTTATGCTGGTTGCAACGTTGCCTGTCAATCTTTCAACCTGCGTGCCGATTCTGTCAAATGCTGTGCCGGTATCCAAAACTGAATTCATACCGTCTTTAACGCCGGAGGTGCCGCGCTCAATGGCTTGAACTGCATTTTGAGTTTCCTCTTGAATGGACGTGATTAACTGCGCGATATTTTGAGCGGCTTGACTGGATTGTTCAGCGAGTTTGCGCACTTCTTCAGCAACTACCGCAAATCCGCGCCCATTGTCACCGGCTCTTGCGGCTTCAATTGCGGCATTAAGTGCAAGTAAATTAGTTTGATCGGCAATTTCAGAAATGGTATTAACAATTTCGCCGATTTCGTCAGAACGTTTACCGAGATTTGCCACAACGCGCATTGACTCATTAGATTTTTCGGTAATGTCTTTCATTTGGTTAATCGCCACGTTAACCTGTTCTTTGCCCGCAACTGTACATTGGGCGCTGTCCATTGCAACTTGATCCATTAACATTGTATCGTCATAAAGTTCTTCCATGCGCTTTTCCAGATTTTGAAGAATTTCGCGCAGATTTTCAACTGTGTTAGTTTGCTCATTGGCATATTCGGACATTTCAGCGGTACTCTGAGCCATATTTTGAATAGCACTTGCGCCTTCGGAAGTAGCAGCAGTTAATTCTTGCGAAGAAGCTGAAACCTGCTCTGAATTGTGAACAATATCAGCAATTAAACGACGCAGCGAATTTTTCATATCGTTAATCTCGCGCGCCAATGTTCCAATTTCATCTTTTGAATTAACCGGAATATCTTCAATTCGCAAATCGCCTTCAGAAATTTTATCCATAGCGTTAAGGACATTTTCAAGCGTGCCAAGAATTTTACCAACAACAAAACTTGACAAAAGCGCGCTGACAATTACGATAACAACCATAGCAATTATAATCGAACGAATGAGTGAACTGACAACGTCGTCCATTTCGTGAACACTGACACCGACGAAGAGCATACCGATTGTTTGACCGGAAGAATTTTTCAGCGGCTTATAAGCGGCGTGATGTTCCTCACCAAGAATATTAGCCGTGCCGACAAAATCATTGCCGCCGCGCAAAACTTTATCAATAACTTCAGCAGAAGCCTTTGTGCCAGTTTGCCGCGCACCCGCAGCATCTTTAACAGTGGTAGAAACGCGCGTATCGCCATTAAAAAATGTAACCTTGCCGCCGGTGGTTTGACTGAGCCTGTCAGCAATATTATTATCGCCGTCAAATTTGGTTTCGCCTTTGTATAAACTGCCGCTGCGGATTTCCCACGCGCCAGGAAAACGAAGATTCACTACCTCCATTAGCGAATTAACATCGCCTGCCGCCTTCATTTCCAGAGCCTTCTTAAAGCCGCTGTTGCCGCTCATATAGCCCAGAACACCCATACATATGCAAACCAAAATCACTGTCGCATTAATCGCCAAAATCGATTTGCTCTTTAATCCCATCGAATACACCCCCATAAGTTTCTTTTCCAAAAAAATAACAGCAGTCATTAAAAAAATCAACTGCTGTCAAAAATTTTTTTACTCTAAGATTTTATTTCGTTGAATTGCCAACTACAGCTTTTCTTAGCAAATCAACCGGAATAATCGTAAACGCCATGCCAATGACAAAAGCCCATTCAGCAAGCGTCAAACCAAAGCAACGCAGAATTACGCCGCCAAAATAAGTCATAATCACTTGCACAACCACGATTAAACCCATAACTTTCAAAAAGCCCGTGTTGCCGCCGATATTGTCCAACAAATTCATTCTGTCGGTGCGCGCGTTGAACGCATTGAATACCGCCGTGAAAATGAAGAAAGCAAAGTAGCCCGTCATTAAGTACATATTCGCATCTTCAGCGCCAACTCTAAAATGTTCATGCGAAAAGCTCGTAAGCAAGAAAACTAAACCCATTGCAAAACACCACACCGCGCCAACGCCAATCTCGCTGTACATATAGCCATTGATAATTTTTTCGTCGCGCCTTTTAGGCTTTTCCTCCATATAACGATCAAGCGCAGGTTCACCGCCAAACGCCAGAGCCGCCAAAGTGTCCATAACCAGATTAACCCAAAGAATTTGCGTGATTGACAGCGGATTTTCAATGCCAATCAGCGGGCAAACAAACGAAATCATAACCGCGCTAACATTTATGGTCAGCTGGAAGATTATAAATTTTCTAATGCTGTTAAAAATCGTGCGCCCGTACAAAATTGCCTTGCCAATCGAACTGAAATTATTATCAAGAATAACAATTTCGCTAGCTTCTTTTGCAACTTCAGTACCGTCGCCCATTGCAAAACCTACGTCAGCCTTTTTCAGCGCCGGTGAATCATTAACGCCATCGCCCGTCATACCGACAACCATATTCAGCTCCTGCGCGAGTCTAACTAAGCGGCTCTTATCAGTCGGCAACGCGCGCGCGATAACTCGGATTTTCGGCAAAACTTTTTTAACTTCGTCGTCGCTCATTGCATTTAATTCAGGCGAAGTCAAAACAACCTCGTCAGGACTATTCAACAAGCCCGCCTCTTTAGAAATAGCCATAGCAGTTTCTTTGCGGTCGCCGGTAATCATAATGACTTGAACGCCAGCTTCACGAACCTGCGCAAGGGCAATTGGCGATTCCGGACGCACTTCATCGCGAATACCAACCGCGCCTACAAATGTTAATCCAGTAGCCGGCAATTCGTCATTAACAATATCGCCGTCATACGTTGCCAGAGCCAAAACACGAATTGCACGCTCAGCAAGTTTATCAATTTCGCGGTTAATGTGGTCGACGCCATTAAGCGGCTGTTTCTTGCCTTGATTGTCATAGTAAAAACTGCAGCGGTCAAGCAAACGCTCAGGCGCGCCCTTAGCCAATGTCAAATTATATGCGCCGGTAACTTTCGCCAAAGAATATTTATTTTTGCTGTTAAAAGGAACAGTCTCACCAACTTTGACGTTAACGTCCTTGTCTTTGCCCAAAACAAAGCCCAAAAGCGCGCGCTCAGTCGCATTGCCGCCAACAGCTTTATCGCCGTTAATAACCGCAGCCGTATTATAACGCACTGACAGCGACATCAATTCACCAAGCGGCTTACCAAGTTCATTGTAGGATTTATAACTTTTCGCTGCGCCGTCAAGAAAACTTACCGCTTCAAGTTGCCCTTTGGTTATCGTGCCGGTTTTATCGCTGAAAAGCAGATTCAAACTGCCCGCCGTCTCAATACCGGAAATTTTTCTAACTAAAACATTGTCCTTGAGCATTTTGCCCATATTCTGCGCCGAAACAATCGCTATCATCAGCGGCAAACCTTCGGGTACCGCCATAACGATAATTATAACCGCCAGCATAATCGCTTCAACCAAACTGTTCAGCAAATTCATCCAGTCTGAGCAATACGCCGAAATAAGCGCCATATCAAAATTGTTGTGAATGACAATGCGCTGGAACATAAACGCAACCGCAATAGCCACGCCGCCGATATAACCGAATTTACTAATCTGGTCTGCCAAATCTCCGAGTTTTAATTTCAGCGGAGTATCGCGGTCTTCGTCAATCTGAAGTTCCTCAGCAATTTTACCGTAGAAAGTTTTGTCGCCAAGTGTAACCGTGCGCATAACCGCATTGCCGCCAGCTACAACCGCGCCGCGAAATACTTTGTGCGGATTCAAAAGGTCGTCGCTTTTCGCGGATTCTTCATCGGTTTTAGCGTCGGGCGCGGGCGTCTTAGTTTCTTCCTTAGCTTCGCCGTTCAAAATCGATTGGTCAACCGTGATTGAGCCGTCAATAATCACGCCGTCAGCCGGAATCTTATCGCCGCTCTGCAACAAAACGCAATCGCCCATCGTTATATCGTTAATTGGAATTTCGCCAACCGCGCCATTGCGATAAACTTTGCACTTAATCAAGGAAGCCTCGCCCTGCAATTTCTGAAAGGCGCTCTCGTTTTTAAATTCAGAGAAAGTAGATACGAAAGTTGCCAACAAAACCGCCATTGCGATACCAACTGATTCATACCATTCAGCCTTGCCCATGAATGCAAAGAACACATTCAAAATAAGCGCGAAAATTAAAATCTTGATAATCGGATCGTCAAAGTTGCCCTTGAGTTTATCCCAAAAACCTTCGCGCGCCTGCTCGGTAATTGAATTATCGCCATATTGCGCCTTATTTTCCTGAACCTGCGCGTCGGTTAATCCTGTTATCTTCAACTAAAAAGCCCCCAATTACATAAAGCGTTTGGTGAGTTCTTGCAAACCTGGATCTTTTGTGCCGTTGCCGATAGCGTTAAATTTCCATTCATTTTTATAGCGGTAAACTTCGCCAACAACCATTGCCAGCATACCGTTATAATCGCCGCCGCTCAATTCGTAGCGGCAAAGTTCCTCTGCAGTATCGCCGTCCATAATTCTGATAAACGCATTTTTAATCATACCAAAATCTTGCTTGCGGTCGACCGCCTTATAAATATTCACGACAAAAATCAGCTTATCGTAATCGGCAGGAACTTTATTAAGATCAACAAAAATCTGTTCATCGTCGCCTTCGCCTTCGCCGGTCAAGTTATCGCCTTTGTGCTCAACTGCGCCGCTCGCGTGCTGCAAATTGCCGAAATAAACAATGTCATTGACGCTGGCGATTTTGCCATTTTTGCACATAAAAACCGATGCGTCGCAGTCAAAATCTTTTTTGCCGCCGCCGAAAATTCGACTCAAAAAACCGCCTTTTTTCTCTTGCTCAATTGCGTCCCAGCCGAGACCAACTAAAATTTTTGAAAGCTTGCCGCCGTTGAATTTGACCAAGCTAACTTTCTGCCCTTTTTGCAAACTAACTGCCATTTTAAATCTTCCTTTCAATTAAAATGGGAGCAGGGAAAATCGTCCCCACTCCCTGCAAAGAATTTCTATTAATCAGATTATGTTAGCCGACGTTGACGCCGTAATTGCGACCGAGTGAAGCCAAACCGCCGCTAAATCCGGAACCAATCGCGCTGAATTTCCATTCGCCTTTATTGCGGTACAATTCGCCGATAACAACCGCTGTTTCAATGGAAAAATCTTCGCCCAAATCATAGCGAATAAGTTCTTCATTTGTAGCCGCATTTACCACGCGAATAAACGCATTTTCAACTTGCCCGAAATTTTGTTTGCGCTGTTCAGCTTCATAAATCGTAACGGTAAAGTCGATTTTTTCAACGTCAGCCGGAACTTTGCTAAGGTCGATTTTAATTTCTTCGTCGTCGCCTTCGCCCTTGCCGGTTAAATTATCGCCCAAATGTTCGACAGAGCCGCTTTCGTGTTTCAAATTGCCGTAGAAAACAAAATCTTTGTCGTTGCGAACTTTGCCGTCAGCGCCGAGCATAAAGACTGACGAATCCAAGTCAAAATCTTTACCGCCGTCATATTTGTTTGTGTCCCAACCAAGACCAATCAAAATCTCTTTCAATCCAGGATTAGTTTTCGTCAAATCAACTTTCTGTCCTTTAGCCAAACTTACAGCCATTAAAAAATACCCCCTTAAAGTATTAAAACAAAACCATTGATAATCTATCATAAACTTTCTTGATTTGCAACATTTATATTTTTGAATTTGCCGCATAAATAAAAAATTCAAGCTCACAATTTAAAATATTAATTTCTCCGTCGCTATTAATGGAAAAATTTTCGAGACTCACCAAGCGCGCGCCATCTAAAACCTCGCGAATAAAATTCAGCAGCGAAATAAAATCTGCCTCTGCGCGAATTTTTATAGACTGCCGTTGAATTTCGTCGTTGTAAATTTCGCCGGTTTGCACTGAATAAATTAGTATTTGCCTATCTTCGGCAAGTTCATAAAGCTCGGCGATAAATTTTTCGTCGTCCATTTCGGCGGGCAAATATTCCTGCGCGAAATTTAATTTTTCGTCAGTTAGTTCGACAAATTCAGCAAAGTTGCCGTGTCTCGCCTGCAATTTGGAAATTTCCGCCTGAATTAATTGGATTTTCCGCGTTTCGGTCTGGAATTTTAAAATTTCGCCTTGAACCGGCAGGTAAATCAGTTGCCAATATAAAAATCCAACTATCGCGCAGAGTGTTAAGGTTATGAGCGGCAAAAATTTTTTATCCATAAAATTTACCAACAAAAAAAGGAGTCCGCAGACTCCCGTAAGATTTAACCAACCTAAAATTTATTCTGCAGTAAACGGCAAAAGTGCAATGTTGCGCGCGCGTTTAATTGCCACAGTAACTTGACGCTGATGTTTCGCGCAGTTGCCACTAATGCGGCGCGGGAGAATTTTGCCGCGCTCGGTAATGAAACGGCGCAATTTCGCCGCGTCTTTGTAATCTATCTGTTCGACTTTGTCCACGCAAAACGCACAAACTTTCTTGCGCGGACGCCTGCCACGTTCTCTACGCATTTAAAAACCTCCTTTATCAAAATGGAACGCTATCGTCGTCGCTTTCGTCCATTGGCGGCTCAGGTTCGGGTTCAGAATTTTGATTATCGCTTTGTCTTCTGGCGCTACCTGCAAATTCAATATTTTCAACTTGGATATTGAAACTGTAATGCTTTACTCCATTCTTATCTTCGTAATTGTCGTTTTCGACGCGTCCCTCAACAATAACCGAAGTACCTTTTTTGAGATAGCGGTTACAAAACTCAGCTTGCTTATCCCACGCCGTTAAATTAAAAAAATCTGTGACATCTCTACTAAAACGGCGACTAACAGCAAGTCCAAGCTTAGCAATAGCTTTGCCGGACTGCGTATAGCGAATTTCAGGGTCGCGCGTCAAATTTCCGGAAAGAATAACTTTGTTCATATTAAGCCTCGTTTTCGTCAGTGCGAACAATCATGTGCTTAAGAATTTCGTCAGTAATTTTCATAACGCGGTCGCATTCGTCGACGCAAGCCGGCTCGCAAGTCACATAGAAAATAACATAGAAACCTTCAGATTCTTTTTTGATATCATAAGCCAAACGACGTTTGCCCCAACGATCCTCTTTGTCGATTGTGCCACCATTTGCCACAATGAGCTTTGAAAATTTCTCGATAACTGCGTTGGTAGCCTCTTCCTCAAGCGATCTGATGATAAAAACAACTTCGTAATTTCTCAACAAAATACACCTCCTCTTTGGTCTGTGGCTCAGTCTTACTCTGAGCAGGGAAGTAACCGGGTTGAGATTATAACACCGGCAATTTCTTTTAGCAAGGAAAATTTTTAATCTGCGCCGATAGTTTGTAAATTTGACGCAGTATATTTTTTTTGCTAAACTGTTTGCCATTAATTGATTGGAGGTAATTTTAATATGGCTAAAGATAAAATTAAAAAAGTTGTATTGGCTTATTCCGGCGGCTTGGATACTTCGGTAATTATTCCCTGGCTCAAGGAAAATTACGGCTGCGAAGTTATCGCGGTATGCGCTGACGTAGGACAAGGCGACGAGTTGAATGTTGTTCACGACAAAGCTTTGAAATCCGGCGCGTCGAAGGTTTTCATTGAAGATTTAACCAAAGATTTTATCGAGAATTATATTTTCCCGACGCTCAAAGCTGGCGCTGTTTATGAGGAAAAATATTTACTCGGCACGAGTTTTGCGCGTCCGATTATTGCTAAGAAATTAGTTGAAATTGCGAAGGCGGAAGGCGCAGAGGCTATTGCTCACGGGGCGACCGGCAAGGGTAATGATCAAGTTCGTTTTGAATTGACAGTTAAAGCTCTTGCGCCGGAATTAAAAATTATAGCTCCTTGGCGTGAATGGGAACTTGACAGCCGCGAATCTGAAATTGAATACGCTAAAAAGCATAATATTCCTATTGCCGCTGATAATAAAAAATACAGCATGGACAGAAATATTTGGCATTTGTCGCACGAAGGCTCGGATTTGGAAGACCCCTGGAATGCGCCGAATAATTCAATGTTTTTAATTTCCAAAGCGCCGGAAGATGCGCCCGATAAGCCCGAAGAAATTACCATTGATTTTGAAGAAGGCATACCGGTTGCGATTAATGGCGTGAAGAAGGATTCTGTCGCGCTTGTAACTGAATTGAACGAAATTGGCGCGCGTAATGGCATTGGCATTGTTGACATTTGCGAAAATCGCCTTGTCGGTATGAAGAGTCGCGGCGTTTATGAAAATCCTGCCGGTTCGATTTTGTATTACGCTCACCGCGAATTGGAATATCTTTGCCTCGACCGCGCAACTTTCCATTTCAAACAGCACGTTGGTATTAAATATGGCGAATTGGTTTATGACGGTATGTGGTTTGCTCCTCTGCGCGAGGCACTTGCGGCGTTTGTTGATGAAACTCAAAAAACCGTTACCGGCACTGTCAAATTGAAACTTTACAAGGGAAATATCATTTCCGCCGGCTCAAAATCGCCAAATAGTTTGTATAGTCAAGAATTTGTGACGTTTGAGCACGACGACGTTTATAATCAAGCTGACGCCACAGGATTTATTAATTTGTTTGGTTTGCCGCTGAAAGTGCGCGCGCTGGTGAACAAGAAATGAGCGAAAAACTTTGGGGCGGGCGCTTTGAAAAGTCAACTGACGAAATGATTAACGATTTTCAAGCGTCGATAAATTTTGATAAGCGGCTTTACCGTGAAGATATCGCCGGCTCGATTGCTCACGCGAAAATGCTTGCCAAATGCGGACTTATTTCTGCCGACGATTTACAAAAAATTATTGCCGGTTTAAAAAAAATTCTCGCGCAGATTGAGAGCGGCGAATTTAAATTCAGCGCGGAACTGGAAGATATTCATATGAATATTGAAAAGGCGCTGACCGATGATATTGGCGAAGCGGGCGGGCGATTGCACACTGCGCGCAGTCGTAACGATCAAGTTGCGTTGGATATGCATATGTACGTTAGGCGGCAGATTGAGGAAATTCAGCGGCTGATTATTAATTTGCAGAAAACACTGGTTGACGCAGCGGAAAAGCATTTAGGCGCAATAATGCCAGGCTATACGCATTTGCAACGCGCGCAGCCGATTTTGTTTTCGCATCATTTGTTGGCTTATTTTGAAATGTTGCAACGCGACAGCGACAGATTTTGCGGCGTTTATGACCGCGCGGATATAATGCCACTGGGAGCGGGCGCGCTTGCCGGTACGACTTTGCCGATTGATAGAAAATTTGTTGCCAGTGAGCTTGATTTCGACGCGATTTATTTGAACAGCCTGGACGCGGTTTCTGACAGAGATTATATTTTGGAATTTTTATCGGCAGCGTCAATTTTGATGGTTCACCTTTCGCGTTTCAGTGAAGAAATAATTTTATGGTGCAGTCGCGAATTTAATTTTATCGAATTGGACGACGCACATTGTACCGGTTCTTCAATGATGCCGCAGAAAAAAAATCCCGATGTACCAGAACTGATTCGTGGTAAAACTGGACGCGTTATCGGTCATTTAATGGCAATGTTGACAACGGTTAAGGCTTTGCCGCTCGCTTATAATAAAGATTTGCAAGAAGACAAGGAAGGATTATTTGACGCCATCGACACGATCAAATTTAGTTTGGCGGTATTCGCGCAGATTGTCGCCGGTATGAAGATTAAAGCTGAAAATATGCGGCGCGCTGTCGAAGAAGATTTTTCAAACGCGACGGATTTAGCTGATTATCTTGTTAAAAAAGGCGTTCCATTTAGGCAGGCGCATGAAATTTCCGGCAGACTTGTACACCATTGCATTGAGCGCGGAATTTATTTGAAGGATTTGACACTCGACGAATTTAAAAATTTCAGCGATAAATTTGACGCCGATATTCACGAGGCGATTAAGCCGGAGACTTGCGTTAACAATCGCAATTCATTTGGCGGTACTTCGACCGAACAGGTTAAAATGCAAATCGCTGAAGCTCGCGCCTGGCTTAAAGAAGTCGAATAAATTTTGATTTTTGCGCGGTTAACAAAGCCGCGTATTTTTTTTTGATATTTTTTCTGAGAGCGCCGAGAAAATGGTTATTAATTTGAGGCAGGGCTTTTCAAAAATCCGGCGAATTTTGAGAGCGAAATGATTTTTGGAGGTAATTTGCTATGTTAAAAAAAATAATCCCCTTAGCATTGGCAGCGGCGTTTGCAGTACCGACTTTCGCGCCGATTGACAATCCAATTATTTCAAAGCCGATTGTGGCAGAGGCTAAGGCTAAATCTGATATTCCCAAAGGCAAAGTTAAAAAGCTTGAACTTGGCACGGTGACGGTTTATAAATTCGGCAAAATCAAACTCCACGCTTACAATACGAATGACGCTTTGAGCGATGAATTTTACGCGCTCGAATCGAAAGACGGCGTTGTCTTGATTGAATCCGGCGCTATGAAGGCTAACGTCGCTGAATTTAATAATTACCTTAAAAAATTGAATAAGCCTCTGGTCGCGCAGTTACTTTCCTATCACCCGAACGGCTACAGTATGTTTGACGGCGACGCTAAAATTTACGCGACCGCTGGCGCTTTGGCGAGTTGGCAAGAAGGCGGCGGCGTTTATGCTTTGACGCAAAACTTTATTCAAGGTTTCGGCGCTGATACGGTTGCTGGCGATTTGCCAGAAAATGCGTCTATCGTTCGCGTGGGACAGACAATCACAATCGCCGGTATGGAATTTAAAATTTTGCCCACGCCCGACGTCGAAGGAAATTACGCCATTGAAATTCCCGCGATTAATTCGGTTTACCGTCATATGATGGGCTCG
>CAJOIA010000022.1 GCA_905234505.1 uncultured Selenomonadaceae bacterium | reverse complement strand
ACCAACGCCAGGATAATCTAAACCGGCTGAAACTGAATAAGCCTCGACAACTTGACCCTGCGGCGTCTGCAAAAGATAACTATAAGCGCCGTGCAAAATTCCAGGTCTGCCTGCGCCCGACAAAGTTTTAGCGTTATCGCCGGTATTTTCGCCGCGCCCGCCAGCTTCAACGCCAAATTTTTTAACAGCCGCATCATTTTTGAAGTCGTAAAAAATACCCATAGCATTTGAGCCGCCGCCCACGCACGCCACAATATAATCTGGAAGTTTGCCAAATTCATTAATCGATTGTTCGCGCAGTTCGACGCCAATGCATTTTTGAAAATCACGAACAATTTCCGGATAAGGCGCAGGACCAACCACAGAGCCGATAATGTAATAGGTATCGGTTATATTCGTCGACCAATAGCGAATCGCCTCGCTGGTGGCGTCTTTCAATGTGCCAGTGCCGCAAGTAACAGGAACAACTTCCGCGCCCAAAAGTTTCATGCGGAAAACGTTCAATTTCTGCCGCTCAATATCTTCAACGCCCATGAAAATTTTACATTCCATACCGAAAAGCGCCGCAACTGTTGCAGTAGCTACGCCGTGTTGCCCCGCGCCAGTTTCAGCTATAACTCTGCGCTTGCCCATTCTTTTCGCCAACAAAGCTTGACCAAGTGCGTTGTTAATTTTGTGCGCGCCGGTATGAAGCAAATCTTCACGCTTGAGATAAATTTTAGCCCTGCCATAATGCGCAGTCAAATTTTCAGCGAAATATAAAAGCGTCGGACGTCCCGCGTATTTCTGCAGGTAAGTTTTGAATTCAGCCAAAAAATTTGCGTCGTCCTTGTACTGCGCGAAAGCCTGCTCCAATTCCATAAGCGCTGGCATAACCGTTTCCGGTACAAATTGCCCGCCATATTTACCAAATCGTTTGTTCAAATTAATTCTCCTTTAGCATAAATCTAGCGACCGCCATAAATAATCTATTCGCGCCTTAACTTCCGGCGTCATCGAAATTTCGTCCGGCCAATCGCGCAGGTGTCCTTCTTCGCGCCAAGTTTTAGTCGCGTCAATTCCCAATTTTGCGCCCCACTTTGCATAAGGCGACGAATGGTCAAGCACATCAAGCGGTCCGTGTACAATTTCTAAATCGTGTTCAGCGTCAATGTTATTGAAAACGCGCCAGGCAACTTCGCTCAAATCCTGCACATTCACGTGGGCGTCGACAACAATAATCATTTTAACATTCATCATTTGCCCCAAGCCCCAAAGTGCGTGCATAACTTTTCGCGCCTGCATCGGGAAAGTTTTATTTATCGACACAATCACGCAATCGTGAAAGACACCCTCAAGCGGCATATTAATATCGATAATCTCCGGAATAATTTGCTGCAACAGCGGCAGGAAAATTCGTTCGGTCGCCTTTGCCATATAACAATCTTCCATTGGTGGCTTGCCAACAACTGTCGCGGCGTAAATCGGATTTTCGCGGTGCGTAATGCAGGTTATGTGAAAAACCGGATAATTATCAGCCAGCGAATAATAGCCAGTATGATCGCCGAAAGGACCTTCACGCCGCATTTCATTTGTATTGACGTAACCTTCCAAAATAATCTCGGCAGTGGCGGGAACTTCCAAATCAACAGTTTTGCACTTTACAAGTTCAACAGATTTATGGCGCAGGAAACCCGCAAAAACCATTTCGTCAACATCGCGCGGCAATGGAGCGGTCGCCGCATAAGTTGTTACAGGCTCAGTGCCGATTGCAACCGCCACTTCAATTTTGTCAGAGCCTTCAGCTTGCGCGTCACGAAAATTATCAGCGCCGTTTTTATGAATGTGCCAATGCATACCGGTTGTTGTCGAATCATATTTTTGCAGGCGGTACATTCCAACATTGCGTTTGCCGGTTTTCGGATTTTTAGTGAAGACCAGCGGCAGAGTTATAAAAGCGCCGCCGTCTTGAGGCCAGCATTTTAAAATTGGAATCTTATCAAGGCTGGGTCGCTCGTTAACAACTTCCTGACACGGCGCATTTTTTACGTACTTTGGAAAATTAATAACCTTACTGCCGGTCGAAATGATATTAACAATGTTCATGCGATTTTTCATTGACAGGTAAGGCAATTGCAAAAGTTCACGAATATCATTAGCAGCGTCGTCAAGTTTCTCAACGCCCAACGCAAGGGACATTCTTTCGTAACTGCCAAATTGATTCATAAGCACGGGCATATCGTAGCCGCGTACATTTTCAAAGAGCAACGCCACATTTCGCCCGTCACGAAATTTTGAAACGCGGTCGGTAATTTCGGTAATTTCCAATTCGGCGTTGACAGGAATTTTAATTCGCCGCAAAAGCCCGCGCCGTTCCAATTCAGCAATAAATTCTCGCAAATCTTTAAACGCCATAAATCAAGCCGCTTCTCTCTGGTCTATTTCGGCTTCGCGCAGGACATTAATTCTGCCGAGCCCAATTCCGCTCATACCAACTTTATTCAGATAATCGGTAAGCACGCCTTCGCAAGTATCGTATTCGCCGACGATTTTTAAATTTTTGAGCATATCATAATCGTCGCCGCCGCTAAATGCAAAATCTGTTGCCGCCATAGTGTAAATTTTATTATCGTCAATAGGTTTGCCGTTGATAAAAATATTTTCGACGCGCTCGCCAACCGGATTAGCAGGGTCAAAGCTAAAAGTCATACCGCTAACATCCAAAAAGCCGCCGAATGACGCAGGATAACCGAAAACCGAATGTTCAAGCATGGCGCGAATGGTTTTACCGTCAATTTCAGCCACGCGAATTGTATTGCCAAATGGGAAAATCGCCATAATGTCGCCGCGCGTGACATCGCCTTCTGGCAAATCAGATCTCATACCGCCGCCGTTCATAATCGCAATATCAGCGCCCGTACGCCAGCGCAGAGCATCAGCGCAAAGGTTACCAATTTCAGATTCGCCGCGACGCAAAATCAACCTTTCGCTTGTCAAATATTTGTCGCTTTGAGCAACTACTTCATTGAATAATTTTTCATTGCGTTCTTCCATTGTCGCCAATGCATAGGCGATTTTTTCATCGGGAATCGGCGCAAGTTTTTTCACATCGTCCGCGTTAAGCAGTTCAGCTTTCTTGGAAATAATTTTGTGGTCGCGCAGGGCAATTTCAACGCAGCCAAGTTTGTATTCATGCCAGCCGGTTTGCACAATCAGCGTATTATTCACAGTTAAACCTTCCGGCAAAGTTGTATGGCTGTGCCCGTCAACAATTAAATCAATACCTGGAACTTCGCGCGCAATTCTTGTACTGGTAAATTCCGAACTTTCGTCAACGCCCATGTGCATTATCGCAATCACGACGTCGCATCTGTTACGCAATTTTTTAACCATTTCTCGCGCAGTGTCAATCGGATTCAAAAATTCAACATTTGTCACGTTCGCAGGATTTGTTTTATACGCGCATTCGGGCGTAGTCAAACCAAAAACGCCAATCTTGACGCCGCTATCCAATTTGTAAATCCTGTACGCTCTGAAAAGTCTCTTGCCGGTGTTTTTGTCAACGATATTTGAACTGAGCACAGGGAACAGCATTTTTTTAGAGAGTGCCTCAAGTTGCGCCGAACCGTAATTAAAATCGTGGTTACCAGGTGACAGCGCGTCAATTCCAGCCGCATTTAACAGCGGAATAATATTTTCGCCGCGACTAATATTAATTCTGGGCATACCGTGCAAAGTATCGCCTGCGTCAAACCAAAAAACTTTATTGCTATTTGACTTCACTGCTTTAACTGCCGCCGCCATTTCCGCAAGCCCAATGCTTTGTCCATTGTCATCTTCCGCCATAACCCGCGCGTGCATGTCATTTGTATGGAAAATTATCAATTTGTCTGTGCCGTCAGCCGCGCTGCTGATTTTCGGCAAAACTAAAATTATCAGCGTGATTAATAAAAATTTGAACTGTTTCACTGTAAAAACTCACTTTCTTAAAATATGCTTGACTATTCGGTAGGCTGTTTCATAAAGTAAAACGATTGGTATTGCCAGCGAAATTTGGCTGATAATGTCCGGCGGCGTGATTATTGCACCCACTACGAATGACACGAAGAATATTAAATGCCGGTATTTGCCGAGAAATTCGCTTGTCAAAAATCCTAACTGCGCCAAAACTATTATCACCAGCGGCAACTCAAAGACGAAGCCGAACGGCAACATGAACATTATCACGAAGTCGAAATAATTTTGGAATGAAAACATCGTTTGTAAATTTTCAGTGCTGAATCCCATAAAAAATTTCAATGCGATTGGCAAGATTAGGAAGAATGAAAACGCCAGCCCTGCGAAAAATAATATTACTGACGCCGGCACCAGGATGCCCAAAACTGCGCGCTCAGATTTTGTTAATGCGGGCAGGAAGAATCTCCAGACGTGAAAAAAAATTATCGGCAGGGCAATTAAAAACCCAGCGACAATATCAATTTTTAAATATGTGAAAAACGCTTCGCCAGGCTGCATGTAGTAAAGTTTGCCGACCGGCGCGGTTAAAAATTTTGTAATTTCGTCCAGAAAAAAATATGAGATGCCACTGCCAGCGACAATTGCCAGCAAAGATTTTATAATTCGCGAGCGCAATTCTTCCAAATGCGCCGTTAATGACATTGTGCCGTCGTCAACGGGCGGAACTTCTGTTTTTAATTTATCTTCGGAGGCAGTCATTTCTTTTCAATCTTATTCGTTACGTCAACAGTTTTTTCATCTTCGGAGTTAGCCTGTTTAAATTCTTTGATACTTTGACCGAGTGCTTTGCCGACGCCAGGAAGTTTGCCAGGACCGAAAACAACTAAGCCAATAATCAAAATTAAAACTAGCTCCGGTACACCAATTCCAAACATAATAACGCTCCTTTCAAGAATAAGCTAAATAATTTCGACAATTATATCACAAAGTTTTTTGATAACAACAGAATTTTTTTGGCAACAAAAAACCCCTCGCCATTTTGGCAAGGAGCGGGAATATATTTATGCCGTTAAATCTTATTCGACAGTGCCACCGGTAAGCTCTTGCATTGTGGTATCAAAGCGGTGCATAAGCTCATTATAGGTTTGCGTGGTAATATCGGGCATTGAGCTATTGCCGGTCATGTTATTCCATTGAACGCCGGCTTGTTTAAAACCTTCCTCAACAGCTGCGCGCATTTCTTCAAGTTTTTCGGGGTCGCCGCCTGCAAATGCTTCAGCGAGGTTAAAAATTCTGTCGGAAACTGCGCTGACGGACCAATCGCCGCCTTCGGCAACAGCCTTAGCCGCATCTTCAGGATTTGTGGCAACTTCCGGAATTGAGAACAGCGAAGGATCGAACTGCTGACCGCCGAAAGTTGGAATGCCATCATCGAGCCAGCTCTGCAAGTTGTCATTATGCTCAGTGAGAACTTGAATCATAAGGTTGAGCATAGTTTGTTCCTGCATTGCAAGGTCGTCTTGAAGAGCCTGAACTTGTTCCTCGCTAAGTCCCTTGGTTTCTTGTGCGCCGGTTTCTTCAGTTTCTTCAACTGCGCTTTGAGCTTGTGCCGCTGCCTGTTTAGCTTCGTCGGAAATGTCAACTTCAAAAGCGTTGCCGATTGTGGACGCCGCAGATTCGGTTTGTTGCGCGTTGTTTGCATAAGCGCCATAGGCAGATTTAGCCGCCGCATTTCTGTTAGTTGCCACGATTTGTCCTAAGTTTTGAGTCGCCGCATTGGAAATTGTAGTTACATCCATGTTAATACCCTCCTCTGGTAATAGAAAAAACCTATATCAAGGCAAAAGCCTTGTTAAAGCATTAATAAATCCATTAAGCTAAAGTGCGGTACATATTTTACATCAAGTTTGCCTTCCGGCGTTAATGGGGCGCTAAAATCTGGCACTGGTACAAGGTGCGGTTTAATTCTGGTTTGATCTGAGATTTTGCCGTCTTCATATGTAGTTATCATTATTGTACCGTCCGGCTTGAAACGCTTGATAGTTTCGACAACTGGAATAGAATTACTGCTGCTAATATCTTGTGCTTGCTCGGCGCCTTCGTCTTCGATTTGTGCGATTTGTTGTTGAAGAATTTTAGCGTAATCAGAATTTAGACCGACATTATTAGCGGCGGAAACATTGTTGCTGGAATTAGTCGACATTTTAGCCATAGCTGCAATTAATTCTGGTGAAGCTGTGATATTCCACGCGCCCATATTCAAACGCTCCTTTCAATTAATTTTAGGCAAATCAATTCAGATAATTTATCGGCATTTTGCGCTTATTGCTTAACATTTTTTTCTTTGTTATAATCAAAAAAAGATTTTTTTTAGAAAGGTGATATTATGAATCAGAAAGGTTTTGCGACGCTGGAAGTTATTTTAATGGTCATAGTGATTGGAATTTTGGCAAGCATAGCAGTTCCGCGTTTTACTGACATTACAGCCAAAGCTAATACCGCAAAAGTTCAAGCGGATCTGTCAACGTTGGACAATGCCAGTCAAGTTTATCACATGGACAAAGGCAAATATGCCGATATAACGACATTGAAAACAGATGGATACATAAATGCCGCGCCTACAGCTCCAGAAGGTTCAATTTATCTTGGGAGTTCAACCGCCACGAAAATAACCAGTGCTGCATATGGAATTGAGACGAGCGACGATAGTGACGGGCGCGCTTACATTACAGTTAATGGCGAGAAGAAATACATTGACGACGTTGGGAAGACGAACAGTTGATAAATTTTTTTGTGAACTGCGGCTAAAAGTTGGTCGCAGTTTTTTTTATTGGCTTATCGACGCTATGAATTATTAATGTTATAATGACTGAAATTTTTTTGAAAGGAGGCGAGGTTTTGCCCAAACAACGAACATTAAAAAAATCGGTCAGCGTTACTGGCAAAGGTTTACATTCTGGCGTTGAAGTGCAATTGAAATTAAATCCGGCGGAGATTAACAGCGGAATAATTTTCGTTCGGACGGATTTGTCAGACAAACCTAAAATCTGCGCGACGGCGGCAAATGTTACCTCAACAGTTCGGGCGACGACGCTTGAAGAAAATGGCGTAAAAGTTTTCACGGTCGAACATTTAATGAGCGCTTTCAATGCTTGCGGCGTGGATAATTGCTTGGTGGAAATGGATTCTGAAGAGCCTCCGGTTTTGAATGGAAATTCAATAGGTTTTTGCGATATGATTAAAAGCGCCGGTACGATTGAGCAAGACACAGAGCGTCGCGAATTTCGCATTGAAAAAATTTATCGCGCAGATTCAGCCGACGGCAAAAAATTTATTCTGGCTTTGCCTTACAATGGCTTTCGCGTAAGTTTCACATCGATTAATCCGCACCCGCTGATTGGTATTCAGTTCGAGGATTTTGAAATTACCGAAGAAATTTACCGCGCTGAAATTGCTCCTGCGCGAACAATTGCCTATGAAAAGGAAGTTGACGCCTTGCGAGCAATGGGGCTTGGACTTGGCGGCAATTTGCAAAATGTGATAGTTTACAATGACAGCGGCTGGCTTAATAAATTGCGCTATGAAGATGAACTTGTCCGCCACAAAATTTTGGACGTTATCGGCGATATGCGGCTTGCCGGTTTTTTGAAATGTCACATTATCGCCGTTGCTTCTGGTCACGCACTGAATACCGCGCTTGCTAAAAAAATTTACGCGGATTTTCTAATCGAATCTTAATAATCATTAAATCTAAATTTAGATGGGAGAGATATAAATGGTATTGGAAATTGAAGAAATAATGAAGATACTTCCACACCGCCCGCCCATGCTCTTGGTTGATAGAATTTTGGAAATTGAGCCCTTTAAATCGGCAACCGGCTTAAAAAATATCACGATGAATGAGCCGCAATTTATGGGACATTTTCCTGGACATCCGATTATGCCTGGAGTTTTGCAGCTTGAGGCAATGGCGCAGGTAGGAGGCGTGGCAATGCTTTATCCTGAAGAACATCGCGGCAAAATTGCACTTTTTGGCGGAATGGATAATATTAAATTCAAGCGCCCAATTGTGCCAGGCGATACGCTCATTACTAAAGCTGAAATTGTAAAAGTTCGCGGCGTTTTTGGCGTCCTTCATGCTGACGGCTACGTTGACGATAAGCTTGTTTCGTCTGCAGATTTTAAATTCGCACTGAAAACTAGTGAAGAACTTTTTAGTTTGAGGAATAAGGATTGAAGCATAACCGATTTCTTAAACAGGAGCTGAAATAAAATGTTAAAATTGGAAAGCACGGGCGAATCTTTTATTCATGAAAGCGCGGTAGTTTCGTCCAATGCAAGAATCGGGCGCAATGTTACAATCGGACCGTACAGCGTGATTGGCGATGATGTTGAAATTGGCGACGGCACGGAAATTGGACCTAACGCTGTTATCGCGCAGTACACCAGTATTGGCAAAGACTGCAAGATTTTTCAATTTGCGTCGGTTGGTGAGGTACCGCAAGATTTAAAATTCAAGGGCGAGCGCAGTTACACGTTCATTGGCGATAGGACAGTAATTCGTGAAGGCGCGACGATTCACCGCGCAACTGGCGAAGATAATGAGACGCGCGTTGGTACTGATTGCCTGCTTATGGCGTATATTCACGTGGCGCATAATTGCATTTTGGGCAACCACGTTATTATGTCGAATTTGGCGAGTTGTGCCGGTCACGCTACAGTTGAAGATAGAGTTGTAATTGGCGGAATGGCGGGAGTTCATCAATTTGTTAAAATCGGCAGAAACGCAATGGTCGGCGGTATGAGCAAATTGGTTCAAGACGTTGTGCCATATACGATTGTTGATGGGCATCCGGCTAAGGTTGTTGGGCTTAATAATGTTGGAATTTCTCGCGCAGGGATACCGCTTGATTCGCGCAGGCTTATTAAAAAAGCGTATAAAATTTTATATCGTTCGGGTTTGAGTTTAGCTGAAGCAATCGCGGTAATTGAGCAAGAAGTTGATTCGTGCGAGGAAGTTGAACATTTCCTTAGATTTTTGAGAAATGCGGAGCGTGGCATTTGCCGCGAGCGCCGAGACAGTGAGTAAGTGAAATGTGAAAACCACTTATCGCTAAAAAAACGGAGGTAGTTAGATGGAACGATTGGGGCTTTTGGCTGGCGAAGGAAGATTGCCCGTTGAATTTGCGCGGGCGGCAAGTCAGCTTGGCTATGAAGTTTATGCTATTGGACTTTTGCCGGAAACAGATCCACAAATCGCCGATTTTGCCAAAGATTATCAGAAAATCAGCGTTGCACAACTTAGCGCAATTATAAATTATTTTACCGGTAATGAAATAAAAAAAGTCACGATGATTGGCAAAGTGACTAAGGAATTATTATTCAATGGCAAAGTGAAGCCCGACGCGAAAATGCTTGAAGTGATTATGTCCTTGCCTGACCGCAGCGACGATACAATTATGATGGCGTTTGTTCACGAATTGGCTATGAGCGGCTTGACTGCTTTTGATCAAACCGCGCTGATTAGAAAATTAATTCCGAAGCGCGGCACGATAACCGAGCGTCAACCTACAAATATTGAGCGTCAAGATATGGAATTTGGATTTATGATTGCCAAAGAACTTGGGCGGCTGGATATTGGGCAAACTGTTGTTGTAAAAAATCGCGCAGTAATGGCGCTTGAGGCGATTGAAGGCACTGACGAATGCATAATTCGCGGCGGGAAATTGGCTAATGGCGGTGCAGTTGTGGCGAAAGTTTCAAAGCCGAATCAAGATAAACGTTTCGACGTTCCGACGGTTGGCAAGCGGACGGTTGAGGCTATGGCGAAAGTTGGAGCGACGGCGCTGGCAATTGAAGCTGATAAAACTTTGCTGGTGGATCGAAAAAGTACAGTTAAATTTGCCGAAGAACACGGTATAGCCATTGTTGCTATGTAAATTCGGGGTGGTGAAGTTGAAAATAATGTTGTCAGCTGGCGAGGCGTCGGGCGATATTCACGGCGCAAGTTTAGCCAGCGAAATTAAAAAACTCTCGCCTGAAGTTGAACTTTTTGGAATGGGCGGCGACAAAATGAGCGCGGCAGGCGTTCGCCTTGTCAGAAATTACAAAGATTATAATGTCATGGGCGTTATCGAAGTGGTTAAAAATATTCGTCGCATTTTTAAGTTGCTCGAGGAATTAACTGAAATTGTTCGCGCAGAAAAGCCCGATTTGCTCGTGCTCATTGATTATCCGGATTTTAATTGGCGCTTGGCTTCGCGTGTAAAAAAATTTGGCGTAAAGATTTTGTCATACATACCGCCTTCAGCTTGGGCTTGGCGCAAAGGCAGAGCGGCTCAATGCGCAGAAATCGCCGATGAATTTATTGCAATTTTTCCGTTTGAATTGCCAGTTTATGAAGAGGCGGGCGCGAAAATTTGTTTTTTGGGCAATCCATTAGTCGATACAGTCAAAGCCGAATTTTCACCAGCAGAGGCGCGAAAATTTTTCAAGGTCAATGAAAATGAACACGTTATACTTTTAATGCCAGGCAGTCGCCATCAAGAAATAAAAATGCTATTGCCGGAAATGTTAAAAGCAGCGAAAATTATCAGCGAAACGAAACCTGCGCGATTTTTTCTGCCAATAGCGGCAAGCGTGGACGAATCGGAAATATCTAAGCAAATACAATCGGCAGGCGTCGAAGTCGAATTGACGCGCGATTATCGCTACGATTTAATGAAAATTGCAGACGCGGCTGTTGCAACTTCGGGCACGGTGATTTTGGAAGCGGCGCTAATGGATTTGCCGTGCGTCGTGGTTTATAAAATGGCTAAAGTTAATTTTTTTATTGGCAAAATGCTAGTGAAAATCGACCATATCAGCTTGCCAAATCTTTTGCTGAATAAAAGAATACAGCCTGAGCTTTTGCAGGACGAAGTTAAAGCCGAAACCATTGCTGCCGAAATTATAAAACTGTATCGCGGCGAATTTCACCGTGAAAAAGTTGTTGACGAATTGCGGCTTGCCTGCGCGAAATTGGGCGAAAAGGGCGCGGCTAATCGCATTGCTAAAAAAATTCTGCGCGTCGCTGAAACCCAATGAAAAATTATCGTAGGCTTTTAGCGTATATCAAGCCGTATCTCGGAAGGTTGGGCTTGGCGGTCATTTGCATAGTCATTGCGTCCGGCGCGAATTTATATTTGCCGTGGATTATCAAAGATATGATTGATAAAGTTTTAGCCGAGCGAGATATGGGAATGCTGAATATAATTTCAGTGAGCATAGTGGTAGTTTTTGCGATTCGCGGTTTTTTCTATTATTGGCAGTCATATTTAGTTTCATATATCGGACAGCGCGTGGTTGTGGACGTGCGCGAAGTGATGTTTAAAAAGTTTCAGCGCATGCCGATGGCTTATTTCGATAAACACCAAACCGGCGAAACAATGAGCTATGTAACAAATGACGTGGCGGCAATTCAGGCGGCGCTGGTTGATAATCTCATAGAATTTTTCACCGAAGCGGCAATATTGGTCGGCTCGATCGTTTTAATGCTGTACATTGATTGGAAGTTGACGCTCTTAACGCTGGTAACCGTGCCAATGGTCGGCGCGGCAATGAAAATTTTTGGGCGAAAAATCAAGGGCGCAAGTGCATTAATTCAAGAGCGACTTGCAGACATAACGGCGCTTTTGCAGGAAAGTCTTTCGTCAATTCGCGTGGTAAAATCTTTCGTGCGTGAAGAATACGAAATAGAACGATTTCGCGCAGAAAATATTTTGAACTTCCAGGCGGTAATGAAAAATGTACAGCTCACCAGTTTATTGACTCCGACAGTAGAATTTTTAGCGGCGCTGGCAGTGACTTTCATTGTATGGTTCGGCGGCTACGAAGTTGTAAATGGAATAATGAGCGCGGGCTCGCTTGTGGCGTTTTTAACATACGCGGTAAATTTGGCAAATCCAGTTAAAAGATTGTCACGAATTTACGGGCGAATGCAGCAGGCAATGGCGGCGATTGACAGAATTTTTTCGGTGCTGGATATGGAAGAAACGGTTAATGACAAACCAGGCGCAATTAAAATGCCGAAAGTTCAAGGGCAGGTTAGCGTTGAAAATGTGACTTTTTCTTATGACGCACAGCACAACGCGCTTGAAAATGTCAGCTTTGAAGTTGAGCCTGGACAAATGATAGCTTTTGTTGGACCTTCGGGCGCTGGCAAATCTACCATTGCGAATTTAATTCCTCGCTTTTATGATGTCGATTCTGGTTCTATAAAAATTGACGGCATTGACATTCGCGACGTAACTTTAAATTCTCTGCGCGAGCAAATTGGAATTGTGCCGCAAGAAACTTTGCTTTTCAGTACAACGGTAATGGAAAATATTCGCTACGGCAGATTAGACGCGACAGATGATGAAGTTATTGCGGCGGCAGTAGCGGCTAATGCTGACAAATTTATTCGTGATTTGCCGAATGGTTATCAGACGCAAATTGGCGAGCGTGGTTTGAATTTAAGCGGCGGGCAGCGTCAGCGAATGGCTATAGCGCGGGCAATGTTAAAAAATCCTCAGATTTTGATTTTAGACGAGGCAACCTCTGCGCTTGATACTGAAAGTGAAAAAATTGTTCAATCCGCGCTTGATGAATTAATGGTAGGACGGACAAGTTTTGTAATTGCTCACAGGCTGAGCACGATTTTTAATGCGGATCAGATTTTTGTTATTGACAAGGGGCGAATTTGCGAGCACGGCACGCACGAGGAACTTTTGAAAATCGGCGGCGTGTATAGCAACCTTTACAATATTCAATTCAGTAAGGTTGGCTGATGTAAATTTAATTTTTTTCATAAGTTTTAAGGGAATTTTAATATTACAGGTATAAAATTTTATAAATGATTTTCAAGGGAGGTTTAAACCATGAGGAATTTTAAATTTCTTGGAATGCTTTTGGCTGCTTTGTTGCTGTTAACGGGCATTCGCGCAGAAGCCGCGCCCAATAACATTGATTGGCACAAAAATGTTATCACGGTAACCGGAATGGGCGTTCCTGCGAAAGGTACTAGTGGCGCTCAGGCTAGGATTATGGCAAGGCGCGCGGCGCTTGTCGATGCTTATCGGCAATTAGCTGAAATTGTTGAAGGCGTATACATTGACGCTGAAACTACCGTTACTCAAGCAATGGCAAATGACGTTGTCAAAGCGAGAGTGCAAGGCGTTATCAAGGGTGCTCAAATTATCGACGAAAATATTACTTCTGATGGCGGCTATGAAGTGACAGTTCAATTGCCGCTTTTTGGTGCAGGCGGACTTTCTGAAGCAGTTTTAGAGCGTCCGGAACGCATTGAGCCTTTTCCGCCGCCTAAACCTTCACCTTCTGCAACTGTAACTATTACCGTTCGCGGTGGATATACCGGTCTTGTCATTGACTGCCGCCACCTCCGCAAACACATTAACCCAGTTATGAGCCCTGTTATTAAAAATGCTGACCATGATAAAATTTACGGCTATAAGAATATCGACCCAGATTTTGTCAATGAATACGGCATGGTTAGCTATGCAAGAAATATGAACGAGGCAGAACGTGCTGGTACTAATCCGCTGATTGTTACGGCAATTGACCTTACCGACCACAATGCTAATCCGATTGTCAGTGTTAAAGATGCCAATTTAATTCTTAGCGAAAATGAAGTTTCTCATTTCCTGGACGACGCGGCGGTTGTGTTCCTTTACTAAGATTTAATTTATCGCAAAAAAATATCCCCGACCTTTATGGCTGGGGATTTTTTAATTTCGGCGTTCGGAAAAAAATTTTCTTAGCAATTCGCGGCACTCATTTTCCAAGATACCAGCAGTAATTTTTAGCTGATGATTCAGCGCAGGATTATTAGCGATATTAAACAGGGATTCAACTGCCCCAAATTTCGCGTCCACAGCCCCATAGACAAGCCTTTGAACTCGACTTAATATCAAAGCCCCAGAACACATTGGGCAAGGCTCTAGCGTGGCGTATAGCGTTAAATTGGATAATCGCCGTCGCCTTAATTTTTGGCTTGCTTCGCGCAGTGTTAAAATTTCAGCGTGAGCAGTTGCATCGTTTAGTTGCTCAACGCGATTATGATTGCTGCAAACTAAAATGCCGTCCTCGTCAACAAGAACGGCACCTATCGGAACTTCGCCTTCTTCGTACGCCTTCATAGCCTCGCTCAAAGCCAGGCGCATAAATTTTTCATCAGACATTTAATCACTCCTACCGCAAAAGTGCCTCCAAACTCAATCCGCCGGAATAAAATAATGATTGTGTGCCAATGCTCGTCAATTCCAAATTGTAAGCGGCAGGAATTTCGCTAGTTTTTGGCGCATTTTTTTTGTTCATGGCTTGCCTTAGCTCGTTAAGAAAAGAATTATCCTTATCGTCGCGGTGATTGCGGCTGTCGAATCTGCGCCCGACATCGTCGTCAACTGGTTTTACGCGGGCGATTCTTTCAATACGCTCAATCATTTTTAAGCCCTCCTTCATAAAAAATTCACTGTTTCAATTACTATATCGTTATATTACAAAAAAAAATAACCCCTTTTTAGGGGTTAGGGTTTAGGATTTAGTAATTAGGATTTAGAAATTAGGGAAAATACCCTATTTCCTAACTCCTATCTCCTAATTCCTACTTAAGCGCGTCGCCGAGTTTGGAGTTAGTATTGCGCGCTGCCTGAACGCTTTCGTCAAATTTAGCTTTTTCTTCGTCGGAGAATTGAATTTCAACGATTTTTTCACAGCCATTTTTGCCCAGAATTACAGGGACGCCAATACACAAATCTTTTTCGCCATATTCGCCATCAAGATAAACACAGCACGGAATAAGTTTTTTCGCGTCAAGGGCAATAGCTTCAACCAGAGCCGCCGCCGCTGCGCCAGGTGCATACCAAGCCGAAGTTCCCAAAAGTTTTGTGCAGGTTGCGCCGCCAACTTTGGTAGCTTCAACTGCTTTGTCAAGAGCTTCTTTGCTAAGAAGTTGAGTTACCGGAATGCCGCGATATGTTGCAATGCTCGCAAGCGGCACCATAGTTTTATCGCTGTGCCCGCCGACAACCATGCCGTCAACGTCAGTAGGAGTTGCAGGATAACCCGCCTCTTGCAATGCTTCAGCAAGATAATAGCGGAAACGGCTGCTGTCCAACATACCGCCTTGACCAATAACGCGATTTCTCGGAAGTTTAGAATCTTTCAGCGTCAAATAAGTCATAGCGTCCATTGGATTTGAAATAATAATCAAAATTGCGTCCGGCGAATACTTAAGAATTTGGTCAACAACGCTCTTAACAATTTTTGCGTTAGTGCCAATAAGATCTTCGCGGCTCATGCCAGGTTTGCGCGGAATGCCCGACGTGATAACGACAACTTGTGAGCCCGCCGTTGCCTCGTAGTTATTCGTTACGCCTTTAACCGTCGTGTCGAAATTGAGCATATGCGAGGTTTGCATAATGTCCATAGCCTTGCCTTCGGACAAACCTTCTTTAATATCAATCAGCACAACTTCACTTGCAAAACCTTTAGTTGCCAAAACATTAGCAACGGTCGCGCCAACATTACCAGCGCCAACTACTGTAACTTTCATTTAAAAAATCCTCCTTAATTTTTATTCTGCCGGTGAAAAATCTTCTTTACCTACGCCACACAGCGGACAAACAAAATCTTCCGGCAAATCTTCAAATTTTGTACCAGGCTCAATACCATTATCGGGATCGCCCTGTTCTTCGTCATATTCATAGCCGCAAACATTGCAAATATATTTCATCGTCCAACCCTCCTAAAAAATCTTCGAATTAATTTTAGCACAACTTGCGAATTTGTCGATAGGAAAATTTAAAACTTGATAGATATTTTTTGCTTTGCTATAATTCGCGCAGGAGAGGATATTTTTGGCTAATAGAAATATTTTTGAGATGCTCGGCTTGGAATTTGACCCGCCAGATAATTTAAAAAAAATCCGCGCGGCCCACGAAAATTGGAAAAAACGATTGACCGCCGAATTAAATACAACGGTTGAAACTGCGCGCTTGACTGCAATAAAAGCTGAACTCGCTATGGATAATTATATAACGCAGGCGATAGAAAATCCGCGCCTTCGTCAACGTGAAGCTAAAGCTCTGCGCGACGCCCGAGTTGAACAGCTGCGCCTGTACATTGATATTCAACGCGGCGAAACTTCCGGCACGTTGCAGGTTAATCAGTCGCAGATTAAACAAATCAAAGATAAACTTAAGCTAAGCGTCGAGACAATTGAAACTACTTACATTGAGCAAGGCTTTGAAATTAAAAAAGAACGCACTGAAAAAACTATTGCGGCTACATTAAACGCTTTTTTTATTTCCGACGCGATTATGGCTGAATTGAAGAAGAATTTCTTGGATTTTCAAGCCGTGCCCGATGAAAAAAATTATCCCTGGTCGGCAAATGTCCGTGATTTTTATGAATTAGCGTATTACCTTGAAGGGCAGATTGAGCCAGCGCCAGATTTTTATAAGCGCCGCGATACCGACGAACTGCGCGAAATTTTCCGCAATGAAGCTAAGAAAGTTTCTGCGCCAATTCCCGCGTGGCAGTCAATTAAAGCGCTTTTGAATCTCGCGCAGACGCAGATTTTCAATTCAGATGAAAACCGCTTCAAGTACGACCATTCATTGAAAATCGAAAAGCTCAATGATTTTTTCGCAAAAATAAAAGCCGCGCCCGAACTTTTTAAGCGTGATAAATATTTCGCCGATAACTGCATTAATCGCATTCGCCGCACCTTCCAAAACTTTTTGAATTACGAATTAAGCGCCGCACTGTACAATAAAGCCGCCGGTTTGCTCAAAGACCCTTATGAATCTACAAGCGACACGGGCGAAAATTTTTATAGCTTGACATGCGTTAATTGCGGTTCATTTGAAAGTTTCAGAACGCGCGAAGAGGCGGAGCAAGCTACCTGCAAAGTTTGCGGCGAAAATTTTTATACCGAATGTCCTAAATGCGGCAAAAAAATTCCTTCAGTTGTTGAGCATTGTCCTTTCTGCGAATTTTCTTTGACAGAGCTGAGGCGCTATAATCATTATGTCGACCAGGCTAATGCTATGCTTGACCTTGTCGAGCGCACCAAATCTTTTGCTGGCGATATTGAATCGGTTATGGCTGAAGTCATTGAAATCTTCACCAAAGCTAAACTTGTTAAGCCCGAAGCGCCCGAACTGATTAAAATTGAATGGCGCCTTAACAAAGTTGCAACTGCTTTTAAAAATCGCGAGCTCAAAAAATGGGCTGAAGAAAAACTTCCAAGCTTAAGTACGCCGCCCGATACTGCCGTCAGCGATTGCATGGAAATTTTGCGCCGCATTAAAGATTATAAACCTGCGCGAGAGCGTCTAAGACTGATTCAGCCAAAAAGACCGCTCAATATTACCGCAGTGATTAAAAAAAATCTGCCGAAAAGTTCCGCCTCGAATATCAGTAAAATTTCTGTCAACGCAAAATCCACCAACTTAGCCGATACGTCGTCAAATTTGGTTTGCATAATAAATTGGCAGCCCGACAGCGATTTGGGCGTGGTATATACTCTTGTAAAAAAAATTAATGGCATTCCTGCAAATCAACACGACGGCGAAATCGTCATTGAAAATACCGACAAAATCGAAGTTGAAGATACCAATATAAATTCCGGCGTTATGTATGGCTACGCTGTTTTTGCCGTGCGGCTCGGCTCATTTTCTGAACCCGCCACTTGCAAAATTGTTTATTACAGCGACCTTGACGAAAATAAATTAATTGCCAAAACTGAAGACGGACATTGTACATTTATCTGGAAATTGCCAGCTGAAAATTGTTTAGGTTTGCGAATTTTGCGCAGCGACAGAGAGGGCAATAATGTTGTGGTGGCTGATTGTGTGCAATCGCCATTTGTTGACAGGCTCGTTAAAAATCGCAAGCAGTACCAATATTGCTTGCAGTGCGTTTATTATTCGGCGGAAGAAACCGCTGCCAATATGCAAAAATTTATTGCCGAAGCCAACAAAGAAAAGCTCAACAAGGTTTGGAAAGTTGAACACGCGCTGAAATACAGTGACGGTTTGACGATTACCTTAACGCCCGAATTGCCGCCGCGCCTCATTAAAAATCTTGATTTCAAGGTGACCGATGGGCGCGTGCGTTTCACTTGGCAAAATTCCGGCGATTTTGTTGTTTGGTTCAAAGAAATTGTTGACGCTAAAAAAGTTCAGATTCAGCCGAATACAACATTTGACCTTGATAAAATTGATGAACTGCTTGGTAATGGACTCGTCTTTAAGCGCGCCGAAAGTTCAGATCAGATTTGCGAATTTGATATGACAAGCGATTTGATGAAAATTGCCGTCATTAGCGCCACGCACCATTTGGGAATTGTTAATGAAATTGCGGCGGTTGCCGATATTGAGCCTTGCGAGATTGACGCCGATAAAACCAAAGTTATGGCTAATCAGCTGAAACTGGTGCTGAAAACTTTGCCGAAAAACATTTATATGATTCATTACAAAGTTAGCAATGAGGATTCAGACGAATTTTACGCGACGATTGAAGAGGCTAAGGCGCGCCATTTGAACAGGATTTACGCTACTAAATATGAGCACGACACTTCGATTAATCAGGCGCACTTGCCGCAGAAAAAATTGTATATCACGGTTATTGGCGAATATAAACTTTCCGATGGCTCAACAATTTACTCTGAGCCTAGTACAATGTTTTTAAATAATCGTCCTCGCGCAGAAATTGCTTATTGGCTAGAATGGGGCATGAGCGGGCTATTTACCAAGACGCCGCAAGCTAAAAATTGCAAACTGATTATCGAAAGTCAAGCTGATTACATACCGAAATTATTTTTGGCGTGTCGCAAGGACGGCTTGACAAATATTGATTTAAAAAATTCAGTGACGAAAGTAATTGAAGAAATACCCGAGCAGAAGAAGGGCTTGAAAAATGGTCGGCTAGAAATTTTCTTATCGGACGAAATTTGGGACGAAGTATTATCGGGCGCGAATATTAAATTGCTGACATTGCCGGAGGAAGAGCGATACTTTTTCTTTAAAGCGGCGAAACCCGAAACTTTGACCGTACCTAAAAAATAAAAAGCGCCGGTATCGATTTTGATGCCGACGTTATTTTTTTGCTTAGAATTATTTTAGAAGTTGAACATATTTTTCAGTGCTTGCTTATTGACGTCACGATTCAACTGCGCAAGGTAAGTTGTGAGCTTAATGGATTTTGGGCAAACTTCAACGCAGTTTTGACTGTTGCCGCAACTGGTAATGCCGCCCTTTTCCATGAGCGCATTTAAACGTTTGGGCGCATCGAATTTTCCGAGCGGGTGCAAATTGAAAAGATAAGCTTGAACAGTCGGCGCGGGACCAATAAAATCTGACTGCGGACCAACATTCGGACAAGCCTCTAAGCAACAGCCGCAAGTCATGCAGTGCGAAATTTCATAAGCTGTCTGTGCAGTGTACGGATTTTGAATCGGCGCGTCTTTAACATCCCATGAGCCGTCAAGTTCAACCCAGCCTTGAATTTTTTTAAGACTCTCGAACATTACCGACCTATCAATCAGCAAATCGCGAATCACCGGAAATGTTCGCGCAGGTGCAAGGTGTATCGGCTGTTTAATTTCGTCGACCAACGCGCAACAAGCCTGTCGCGCCCTGCCATTAATAACCATCATACACGCGCCGCAAACTTTTTCAAGGCAGTTACATTCCCACGTAACCGGCGCAACGCGTTTCCCGTCAACTGTCACGGGATTTTTTTGTATTTCCATCAAAGCGGCAACCACATTCAAGCCAGGACGATAATCTACATCAAATTCTTGTTTGTAGGGTTTTTCGCTCGGACCGTCCTGCCGCTCGATTATAAATCTAACTTTACTGGGCATGAAAAAGCTCCTTTCAGTCGCTTTTTAAGGTTTAGGGTTTAGGATTTAGGAGTTAGGGATTAAACCCTAGCCCCTAGCCCCTTTTCCCTATACCCTATTCTTTCTTGGCAACGGCGTAATTGCGGGCGCGCGGCTTAATCCGGCTCTTCAGTTTTCGGGTCGTAATTGACGATTGTAATTTTCATAAAGCGTTCGTCGTCGCGCCCCATAAATACCAATTCGCCGTCTTTGTCGTGTTTTTGCTTGCCGTTTTCAAGAACAATTTTAGCATGAGCGCCGCGCGATTCGTCACGCATTCTAGCGCCTTTGGTTATTGCCATTGCGTAAAGAATCATATTGCGAAGTTGACGCACAAACATAGCTTCTTGATTGGCAACCGGCGAATGATCGGTAATTCCAATGTCGTCCCAGCGCTTGAGCAATTTTTTCAATTCAACAAGGCAAGCGTCCAAGCCGTTATTGTCGCGCTCAATCGCAACGTATTTATACATTAAATCGCCCATTTCGTGGTGAAGTTTATGCGCATTTTCAGAGCCATTCATTGTCAAAATTTTATCGTATTCGTTTTGGACTTCGCGGCGCGCGGCTTCCAAATCAGCGTCAGAAAGTTCACTGCCCTTGTTGCCAGTCTTAGCCCACTTCATAGCCTCTGGACCGGAAACTGTACCCGAATAAGCCGCACTGAGCAAAGAATTGGCGCCTAAACGATTTGCACCGTGATATTGATAATCGCATTCGCCGCTCGCCATTAAACCGGGAATATTCGTATTGTGCACGCGGTCAACCCAAATGCCGCCCATAGAATAATGCACGCTCGGGAAAATTTCCATTGGAACTTTGCGCGGGTCTTGTCCAACAAATTCGCTGTACATTTCCAGAATACCGCCGAGTTTCCGCTCAAGATAGCCGCTGTCAATGTGCGACAAATCCAGATAAACGCGATTTTCGCCGTTAATGCC
>CAJOIA010000021.1 GCA_905234505.1 uncultured Selenomonadaceae bacterium | reverse complement strand
AACAGCAACGACACCAAGAAAAACTTTGCGGCTAAAATTCTCGACTCGATTAAGAAAAACACTGACGCGGTAACTTACGACAACATTCTCAAAGAAATTATCGAGGCTCTCAGATGAGCCGTCGCGTTTTGTTGATTGAGCCCAATTATAAAAATAAATATCCGCCGCTGAATTTAATGAAACTGGCGACGTACTACCGCGAAATTTGCAAAGACGAGGTAAGATTTTTCAAGGGCGATTTAAAAGATTTTGCCGCGCAGTTGCTTTTGGAAGAATTTTTTTGTGGTGAAAATTATGGGCAACTTTCACTTTTGGCTGAAAATCCGGCTGAATCGTTCGGAATATACGCCGACAAGTTGATTGGCTTCATTAAAACCGGCAGGAAAAGTAATTTCGACGCCGTGCCAAATCTGCGCGATAGTTTTTGCGTTGAAAATCTGCGCGAGGCTCATAAAAGATTTAAACGCGGCAATTATCCGAAATTCGACGTGATTTGTATTGCAACGTTGTTTACGTTCGAATGGACGCGAACAATTGATACGATTAACTTTGCTAAAAATTTTCTGGCGGTTGGCGGCAAAATTCACGTGGGCGGAGTGGCAGCTACGCTTGTTCCTGGCGCCATCGAAGCTGAAACTGGAATTGCGCCGCATATCGGACTTCTGGATAATCCAAACGATTTGGACGCGACTAATCACGCGATAATTGACACTCTGCCGCCGGATTATTCCATTCTTGAGGAAATTGATTATGAATATCCCGCGCGCGACGCTTATTTTGCTTACACCACGCGCGGCTGTCCGAGAAATTGCGCTTTTTGTGCAGTGAAAACTCTTGAGCCGGTTTACAAAAATTATTTGAGCATTAGCGCGCAGTTGCAACGCACTGAAAAAATTTTCGGCGCTAAAAAAGATTTACTGCTGCTGGATAATAATGTTTTGGCGTCCAGCGATTTTGACAAAATTATTGACGAGATTAAAGCGTGCGGTTTTGCGAAAGATTCAACTTACACGCCCCCCAATGATTACGCAATCGCTATAAAAAATCTTCGCGCAGGTTTTAACGATCGCGCTTATATCAAAAAAATTCTGCGGCTTTATGACAAACTCAGCGGGCGGCTTAATAAATGGGACGCTGATATTTTGCATATTCACCGCAAACAAAATCTTCTGCTCTGCGAAGCCACTGCAACTAAATCGGCGATTTTTGCGCTTGATGAATTTGTTGCCCCGTTCTTTGAAAAATATTTGCGGCGTAGTAAAAAAATGCGCTACGTCGATTTTAACCAGGGACTTGACGCGCGGCTTATGACGCCCGAAAAAATGGCGCGCCTCGCTGAAATTAATATTAAGCCTATGCGAATTGCCTTTGATCATATCGAACAGCGCGAAATTTACGAGCGAGCTATCAGACTTGCGGCGTCGTGCGGAATTACGAATTTGTCTAACTATATTCTGTACAATTTTGAAGATACGCCCGACGATTTTTATAATCGCCTGAAAATCAACGTCGAACTTTGCGACGAATTGAACGTTAGCATTTTTTCATTTCCAATGAAGTATCACCCGCTGACGAATCCGGCGTATTTTCGCAACCGTGAATATATAGGCGCGCATTGGAATAGGAAATTTATTCGCACGGTGCAGGCAATTTTGAAAGCAACGCAAGGCAAAGTTGGTCGCGGGCGGCAATTTTTTGAGACGGCTTTTGGTAAAAATCTTGACGAATTTCATGAATTGCTGTGGATGCCTGAAGCGCTGATTATTTACCGCAACCAATACCGCGATAATCGAACCAGAGATTGGCGCAATAAATTTTTCGCGCTAAATCCCGCCGAACTTGCCGAAGCCAAAAATATTATTTCAACGAACAAATTCAGCGACGAAGCTATTGCCGCGGCGAAAATGGCGGCTGTGCAGGAAATTTTAAAATTTTACCAAATTCCACATTGACGAGGAGGAATTGATTTGAGCGAAAAGCAAGAACAGATTTTTTCTACAGATGATAAAAATTATTTGCCGGTATTCAATCGGTACAAGATAGTTTTGGAGCGCGGCGACGGCGCTTATCTTTATGACATTAACGGCAAGCGCTACGTGGATTTTCTGGGCGGCATTGCGGTAAATGTTTTGGGCTACAATTACGCGCCACTGGTCGACGCCATTTCTAAGCAGGCGGCAAAAATTATTCACGTATCGAATTTGTATTACACTGAACCGCAGGCAAACGCGGCGGCTAAATTGGTTAAGCTGAGCGGCTTAGACAGGGCTTTTTTCGGTAATTCGGGCGCAGAGTCAAATGAAGGCGCAATTAAAATCGCCCGCAAATACGCTCATCAAATCGACGCTGAAAAATCGCAAATTATCACAGCTTGGGATAGTTTTCACGGCAGAACTTTAGCAACTTTGACGGCGACCGGTCAGCCGAAATATCACAAAGGTTTTGAGCCATTGCCCGCTGGTTTTGATTATGTTCATTACAACGACATTGCCGAGCTTGAAGAAAAAATTTCCGATAAAACTTGCGCGGTTATGTTAGAGACGATTCAAGGCGAAGGTGGCGTTTATCCGCCGAAAAATGATTATTTGAAAAAAGTTCGTGAGCTTTGCGATAAACACGGCGCGCTTTTAATTCTTGATGAAATTCAAGCGGGTATGGGGCGCAGCGGTAAATTTTTTGCCTATGAAAAATATGGCGTTAAGCCCGATATTGTGACTTTGGCAAAAGGTTTAGCTGGCGGCGTTCCGATTGGCGCGTTTATTTGCACTGAAAAGGTCGCGCAGGCATTCCACGCGGGCGATCACGGTACAACTTTTGGCGGAAATCCATTGGCTTGCGCGGCGGCTAATGTCGTACTTGATACTATTCCAAATGAAAAATTTTTAGCACACGTTGAAGAGGTTGGTAAATATTTCAAAGACAAGCTGATAGATTTGCAGAAAAAATATCCCGACCAAATCAGCGAAATTCGCGGCGAAGGTTTGATATTGGGCGCGCAACTTAGCAATTCGAAAAAGTCAGGCGTTGAAATTGTCAATGAATGTATGAAGCGCGGCGCGATTATTAACTGCACGGTTGGCACTGTGCTTAGGTTTATTCCGCCGCTGATTATTGAAAATGCGCAGGTTGACGAAGTAATTAACATTTTGGACAGCGTTTTAGGTGAGGTGAATTAATTTGTTGAAGGGCAAAGATTTAATATCGATACACGATTTGAGCGCGGACGAAGTTTATGAAATTCTTGACTTCGCGGCGGATTTGAAGGTTATGCAGAATATGAAAATTCCGCACAGATATTTGGAAGGCAAAACGCTCGGTATGATTTTTGAAAAATCTTCGACGCGGACGCGCGTATCATTTGAAGTTGGGATTTTCCAATTAGGCGGCACTGGATTATTTTTATCGAGCAAAGATTTACAACTTGGGCGCGGCGAGCCGATTAAAGATACTGCGCGAGTTTTGTCGCGGTATTTGGACGGCATTATGATTCGCACTTTTGGGCACGACAGGATTCTTGAACTGGCGAAATATGCTGACGTTCCGGTGATTAATGGCTTGAGTGATTTGTTGCACCCGTGCCAGGTTTTAACTGATTTGCTGACTATTCGCGAGCACAAGGGTAAAAATTTCCGCAGTATGAAAATGGCGTATGTTGGTGACGGCAATAATATGACAAATTCGTATTTGTACGGCGCGGCGAAAGTTGGAATGCATTTATCGGTTGCTACGCCCGCCAATTACAAGCCCAATGCTGAAGTTTTTGAAAAGGCTCAGGCTGACTCAGAAGAAACTAAAGCTGAATTGATTTGGACGGAAAATCCGATTGACGCGGTTAAAGACGCTGACATTATCGCGACTGACACTTGGGCGAGTATGGGTCAAGAAGCTGAACACGACGAACGCAAAAAGATTTTCGCGCAGTACCAGGTTAACCGCGAACTTTTGAGCCACGCCAGCAAAAACGCAATTGTACTTCATTGCCTGCCTGCTTATCGCGGCGAAGAAATTACCGATGAAGTTTTTGAAAACAATGCTCACGTCATTTTTGAAGAGGCGGAAAATCGCCTGCACACTCAAAAGGCAATTATGGCGTTGACAATGGCTGATTAATTTGGTTATAATTTTTTTGGAGGTGATAATATGAAGCACATTAAAACAATCAATAAGCCAATGCAGATTAAAACCGGCGGCTGCGGCGAATGCCAGGCGTCCTGTCAATCTGCATGCAAAACAAGTTGTACTGTTGGCAACCAAGTTTGCGAGCGCCAGAAAAAATAATTCTGCGCGAAAAATTTTACACACAAAAAAACCGGCGGCTGAATAGTCGTCGGTCTTTTTAATTTGGAGGCTGTGAATATGAATTTTGAAAATCACAACAACGCGCGCATTCGTCAAGCTTACAAAATCGCCCGCGCCGCTCATTCCGGACAAGTCGATAAAGCCGGCGTCGATTATATCAATCACCCTGTAGCCGTTGCTTCTAATGTTGGCGAAGATATTTCCGCGATAATCATTGCTCTGCTTCATGACGTTGTTGAAGATACTGGTTTAACTTTTGAATATCTTGAAAAAAATGTTCCACTCACGGCAGAGGAACTTCAAGCGTTGAAACTTTTGACGCACGCTGAAAATATTCCTTACGCCGATTACATTGAAAAAATTAAAACTAACAAACTTGCCGCGAAAGTTAAAATTGCCGATTTAAAGCACAATTCCAATTTGACGCGCCTGCTCAATGTTACTGAAAAAGATTTACAGCGCGTCGAGAAATATAAAAAAGCTTTGGCTAATTTGACTTCCGCACTTTCTTAGCCTTCAAATATTCGTCAATGGCAATGGCAACTTGTTTAGAATACAGCACGGCAAGCACAACATTTTTAGAGCCAGCAACAACGTCGCCGCTCGCAAAGACGCCTTCGCGCGTAGTCTGTCCGCTTTCGTCAACAGTTATCAAGCCTTTGTCGCTAACGTTCAAATCGTGCGTAGTGTTGACAATTTTATCTTTCGGACCTTGACTAATCGCAATAATCGTACTATCGGCGGGCGTCAAAACCGGATCGCCTTCACTGATCATGTTGCCCTTTTCGTCAAAATCGCGCGGAATAAATATCGGACCTTTAACGGTAAATTCCTTAATCGCCATTCCCAGCTGTAAATCGATACCGTCAACTGCGGCGTAATCCAATTCACGCTGACTGGCGGCAATGCGTTGACCGCGCGCGTAAAGTGTAACGTGGCGGCTGCCGTTTCTAATGACAGTACGCGCAACGTCGATAGCCGAATTGCCTGCGCCGATTATTGCAACTGTATCGCCCAAATCATAAGCTTCGGGATTTCTCAAATAATCCACAGCGAAATGAACATTTCCGAGCGTTTCGCCCTTGCAACGAGTACGATTTGGACGCCAAACGCCCGTGCCTATAAATACCGCGTCATAGCCGTCATCGAATAAATCATCGAGGTGCAACGCGCCGCCTATTGCCGTATTCGGGCGAAAATGTATCCCAAATTCGCGCAGTTTTGTTTGATATCTGTCAAGAATATTTCGCGGCAAACGAAAAGCGGGAATGCCATAACGCATCATCCCGCCGACTTTGTCCATGCGCTCAAAAATAGTGATATTATGTCCAAGTGCCGCAAGTTTAATCGCAATAGTGATGCCGGCAGGACCGGAGCCGATAATTGCCACGCGTTGACCAGTATCTGGCTTGCGCTCAATTGTCGCTTTATCAAAATAAAAATCCGAAATATAATTTTCGATATTTGGAATTTGAATAGCCGCGCCTTCCTTGCGTTTGCCCTGAATGCAATTGCCTTCGCATTGGTGTTCATGGTCGCAAACTAAAGAGCAAACTATTGACAGCGGATTATTTTCAAAAAGCATTTGCCCCGCTTCTTGCATTTTGCCTTCCAAAAAAAGTTTAATCATTTCCGGCACATTCGTTTGAATTGGACAGCCCTTCAATCGGCACAACGGCTTTTTGCATTGTAAACACCGCCGCGCCTCTTCAATTACGTGTACAGCCATTGTTAAACCCTCCCATTATCTAGCGGATAATTCCGCCACCTAAAACTTCGTCGCCGTCATAAAAAACAATTGATTGACCGGCGGTAACCGCGCGCTGTGGCGTATCAAATTTCACGCGCAAATTTTCTTCAACCGTGCAATCGGCAACTCTCGGACCATAGCGAATTTTAGCTTGCATTCGCGCAGGAAATTTCGGCTCATAAATCCAATGAACATTTTCAGCAGTCAAATTATCAGTAAAAACTTCTTCAGCATTACCGACAATTACGCGCCGATTAGCCACGTCCAATTTGACAACATACAGCGGATTTGGCGCGGCAATTCCTAAACCTTTGCGCTGACCGATCGTATAATTCGCAACGCCGCAATGGCGCCCCAAAATATTTCCTGCAGTATCGACAATTTCGCCCGCCTGCAATGCGTCGGCGTCTTCTGCGCGATTTAAAATAAACGCTTTGTAATCGTCATTCGGAATAAAACAAATTTCTTGACTGTCTTTTTTATGCGCGGAAATCAATTTTAATTTCTCAGCCAGAGCGCGCGTTTCAGTTTTAGAAAATTCACCGAGCGGCAAAAGTATTCTGCTAAGTTTTTCCGGCGTCAAATTGTACAATACATAGCTTTGGTCTTTGTGAATATCCAAAGCTTTTTTAAGTTTGTATCTGTCATCTTCAAAAATAATGCGCGCGTAATGACCGGTAGCCAAAAAATCCGCGCCAATCTCATTAGCAAAATCCAAAAGCTTGCCGAATTTAATTTTTTTGTTGCATTGAACACAAGGATTGGGTGTGCGCCCTTTCAAATATTCAGCAACAAAATAATCTTCAATCTCTGCGCGAAAGAAATTGCGAAAATCGGCGATGTAATGTTTAATGCCAAGTTGAGCGGCAACAATTTTTGCGTCGCGAATTTCGCTGGAACTGCAACAGCTACGCTCGCCAAATTCTTCAGTTTCAAGCCACATAGTGACGCCGCAAACTTCAAAGCCTTTTTGAATTAAAAGAGCCGCTGTCAATGAGCTATCAACTCCGCCGCTCATTGCAACGGCCACCTTTTTTTTGTTGAACATATTAATGTTACTTCATTGCCTCAATATACGCTTGAAGTTCTTCAATGGCTTTCATAGCGCGCTTAAGGTTCGACAAAATTTCTGAAGTGGAATTAGCTTGTTCCTCGCTGACTTTACCGGTATGCTCGATGGTTTTGGAAATTTCAGCAACAGCTTGATTCATTTGATTAAGAGTTTGCTGGATTCTCTCGGTAGCTTCGCGGGACTGTTCAGCCAATTTGCGGACTTCTTCAGCAACGACGGCGAAACCGCGACCTTGCTCACCAGCGCGAGCCGCTTCAATTGCCGCATTCAAACCAAGCAAATTCGTCTGCCCTGCAATATTTGTAATGAAGTCGATAACTTTAACGGTATCGTCATTTTTTTCTTGCAAAAATTTAGCCTGCTTGATAGCCTCTTGTCCAACCGTTGCAAGAGTCGCCGCACTTTTTGAAACGTTAGCAACTGCGTCGGTAACAGTATTTGTTACGTGAACAATTTCGTCAATAGATTTTTTCAGACGCTCATACGCCTTATCTTGATTAATATCAGCCAAGATAAATTCCTCCTTAAAATTAACTGGTAAAGTATTCAACACACCATAAAGAAAATCCTTTCGCCCGCACAATTTATTTCTTGACTTGCTTAAGGCGAAAAGGTATTATCTGCAATAAGCGCGTTATCTATCCATAACAAGCCATTCATAATTAAACCAAAAATATGTTCCGCCCTCAGCAGTGCTCCAATTTTTATTTATGCGGTTAACTGCACTGGTCACATTGCGCTGAGCGTCAGTATTTGTGAGAAGCACGAGAATTTGATTGTTGCCGTTTTTAGTAAGGACATCGCCTTGACGTAAGGTGTTTTGCAAAATCTCAATAAACTGCTCCATAGCTTGGGCTAAGGTGATTTTGCCGCCTTCCTTGTGACGTTTGAGCGCGAAACTGACAAGACAAGTATTTTTGCTATAAAAGCCGCGTGTACGTTTAAGAAAGCGGTAAACTGTGCGAAAACTTTCAAACGGCAAAATAAGTGCGCCATCTTCTGGGTTGCGCTCATTTAAAATCATTTCAACTTGCTCAATATTAATGGCATCAGTCGGAGCGCTTTCATGCGTTTCTTCGGTGTAAATATTGTAGCCGTGCTTGCCGTTCTGCTTGACAACGTACAGCGCTTTATCGGCTTTTTTGTAAAGCTCCGGAAAATCTGTGCCGCTCATTGGAATAAATACACAACCGATTGACGCGCCAAGAGGGATATTCATATTTTCTCCCATTAATTTTTTTGCGGTTTCGGTGACGCGCTCATTGATAAACTTAGCCTTTTGGGCAACGGAAGATTCTTCATGAATACCGTGACAAAAAGCAATAAATTCATCGCCGCCCATTCTTCCAAGTAAATCAGAGGAACGAACAGCGGCGCGTAAAATATCAGCGAAAGTAATTAAAACTTTATCGCCCATCGCGTGCCCGTGAATATCGTTGACCAATTTAAAACTATCCAAATCAATCATCATAAGAGCGCCGGCGTTAGTTTTGCACAGTTTGGTCAGTTCTTTTTCTGATGAAGCCTTATTCAAAAGTCCAGTCAAAGCGTCGGTTTCGGCGTCTTTTTTAAGGCTTTGCACTTGTTCCACGTTATGCATAATATTGGCGACGCGGCGCAATAAAACATCCGGACGAAAAGGTTTGCGAATAAAATCCATCGCGCCGTTGTCAAAACCCTTGCTTTCAGTTTCTTCATCATGATCCGCAGTCATAAACATAAATGGAATAATTTTATGATATTCTTCCTGCAAGGCAAGTTGAAGTTCGTAACCGCTCATTCCAGGCATACGCAAATCTGACAAAACCATATCGGGAAGTTCTTTTCTATAAATTTCAATCGCTTCTTTTCCTGAAGACGCGCAAAAAGTTTCATACTGGTCGGCTAACATATTTTCCGTCATCATCAACGATACCATCATATCGTCGACGATAAGAATTTTTTTCATAAAACCAACTCCTTTATTGCCTACCCTCTAATATTTTTTTGAGGTATAGATAACTTATTCTTTATAGTGGTGTTTATTATAGCACTTCTAATATTTTTTGAAAGGTGATTTTTATGCTTACAATCGAGAAACTCAATGAATTTGGAGTGAATACTAAAGAAGGTCTGACGCGTTGTATGAACAACGAAAAATTTTACTTTCGCATGCTCAAAATGGGCTTGTCCAGCGACCAATTCGATAAACTCGGCAATGCTCTTGAAAGTGGCAATACCAGTGAAGCATTTGAAGCGTCTCATGCTTTAAAGGGCGTTCTTGGCAACTTGGCGCTCACTCCGATTTATAATCCACTCGCTGATATGACTGAAATGCTTCGCGCAGGCAAAGAAGCTGATTATGTGGAAATGTACAAGCCGATTCTGGATCTTCGCAATCAGCTCTTGGCTATGATTTAAAAAATGCAATAAAAAACGCGTTTCCTTCTTTTAGGAAAGAAAGAAACGCTTGCGCGGTTTGCGAAAGCAAAGCGTGCTCTTTAGTACAAAGAAAGAAAATCTTCGCGCAAGAGTCGCATCACGCGACTCGGCGCGGGGCGGCGCGCGTCCTTGCGCGCCTCTTTTTTTGTGTAATAAAGCTATTTAGATATAACGAATTATCAACACAGATGGGTTTTTATTTATAGCTCAATTCACCAAGTTCATAAATTTTGCCGGAAACTTTTTCAAGCGGAGCGTCGCCGTTAATTTCGAGTTTGGGCGCAACGTCACTTTCCGGATAAATCAGCATACTGCAAGCTTCCTCGCCATTTTGCAGGAAAACTTCGATAGCAGATCTATCTACAAACAATCTAAACTGCAAATCGAGATTGGCGAAAAGTTTAAACTTGCGGAATCCCAATTCAACGTCAGTATTCTTGCCGTCCGTGAATTTGCGAATGCCTCTGCCGCCCAATTTCATTCCGCGCCTATCAAGTAAAATTGTCTGAGTATCGCGGTCATAGGTCATGGTGAATTTTTCGTCGCCCCATTTAACAGCAATTTCGACTTTGCGGGCAGCGCCGAATGTAACGTTTAAGTCGGATTCACTGCCTGTAGCAAGATTAGCTGAAATGTTCGCGGTGTTGAATACGTCGACATCCTGAAAATCTTTGCGGAGGGCTTTCATTTCTTCGACGGGGCGATAACGCAATTTGCCTTCGTGCAGGATAAGTTCACGCGGCATTGTCAAAGTATAAAGCCAGCCGTCTTTGGCGGATTCAACTGTATCAGTAAGGTCGGGCATTCCAATCCAGCCAACCAAAATGTGACGCGCTTCATTGGCGATAACTTGAGGCGAATAGAAGTCAAAGCCTTTGTCGAGTTCGTGGAATTTGCCGTGAATCATATCAAGGCTATCAACTGAAAAATGTCCGATAAAATAGCCGGCGAGGCAGTGATTTTCATATTTCAAGTCTTGGTGCGGTACACCTTGCGGGCAAACAATCAGCACGTCCATGTCGCCGAATTGCAGCAGGTTCGGGCATTCCCACATATAGCCGAAATCATAATAATCGGTTTTGACTTCGCCGAGTAAATCCCAGCCGCCTTCAGATTTTTCTTTGTAGATTAAAACGCAACCATTAGTCGGGCGTGAACTTTTTGCCGGATAATCGCTCATTCGTTGAGCTGCCATTGCAAAGTAGCGAACTCCATTGCGATAAAAGAAATTAGGATCTCTGAAATGCGCAGTGTAACCTTCTGGATTGCCGACAAGTTGAATTTCTTCCTTGACAACAGAGCCATCTTCCTGCAAAGTACCGAAACGTTGAACAACCGTGCGAATGTAATTATCGTCGCGAGCATTGCAGGTATAGAAAACGCGAAGCTTGCCGTCTTCAACAAAGCCGCAACCGGAATGACAGCCGTCTTTGTCGTGTTCGTCAGTCGGCCACAAGGAAAGTTCGGGCATACTGTAGTTGATAAAGTCGCGAGTTTTGGTATGCATCCACGATTTATTTTTGTGCCAATTTTGATTTTGCGGAATGGGATTCCACTGGCAGAAAATATGATATTCGCCGTTAAGGTTGCACAAGCCATTAGGATCGCTTATTAACGAAAAAGGCGCGTCAACGTGAAAACGATTATGCCAACGACCAGTGTAAGGGATTGCTGCGCGAACTTTGGCGTCAACCTCGTCTTTGTGGAATTTGTCTTTCAGGGTATTGACATCTTCACCGCGTTTTTTAACAGCTTCAGCCATATACAGATACCTCCTCAAAAAATTGTTATGAATTTCCTATTCTCTAATTTTGAAAATAATCCTGCCGCTAAATCTTGTAATTAATATGAAAGTTAGCTATAATAACAGCGGAAATTTTTTATGGAGGGAAGAATTTATGCGGAGGTATACGATTTTACTTTTAACGGCGTTCATGCTGGTAATGGCGGCGGTGGCTGGCAAAACATTTCCTGCGGGTGCTGACGAAAAAAATTCCTCCGTGCCAATGCAGGAACTTTTAGCTTATACGACTTTGCCTGCTGAAACCGTGACAATTTTGTCTGAAACCTACGAAAGAGAAAATCACGTTCGCGTAAACTTTGTCCCGCTTCCTGCGCCGGAATTAATTCAAAAGGCGCAAATCGAATCCGCCGATTTAATTTTAACTGACAGCAAAGTTTTGAATACAGCAGCTGAAATGAATTTGTTGACGCCGCACATTTCCGAAATTAACGACGCGGTTAAAACTGACTTCAAAGACGAACACGACCGCTGGATTGGCGTTTGGTACGATCCGATTATTTTCTGTGCGAATAAAGATTATCTGCGCACGCTTAGCGAAATTCCCGATACTTGGAAAAGTTTGTCCACTGCGCGAAAAGTGCGGATAGGAATTACAGATTTTCTTGCGGCTGACGCGTCTTCAAATTTGATGTTGCAGATGATTAGTAATTTGGGTGAATATGAAACGTACGAAATTTTGAGCGGGCTTCACCCTAAAGTAGTTCAGTACACTAAATTTTTGTCAAATCCGGTGCGTCAAGCCGGTATGGGCGAAGCTGATATTTCAATCGCGGTTGAAAGTGAAACTTTGCGCTATATGCAGGATAATTACCCGCTGAAAATAATTTATCCGGCGGACGGCACGAGTTACATTTTGACAGGCGTTGGAATTACGAAAAACAATTCAGCGGCGGCGAAATTTGCTGACTGGCTTTTAAGTGACGATGCTCAAATTGCTCTGCAGAAAAATGGATTTTATTTCATTGCGACGAATCCACGGACATTAGCGTATAAAACTTTTGCCGGTAAAAATCTTGTACTTTTTGACGATTCGCAGAAATTTACTGCTGAAGAGCGCCACGAATTTTTAGACCGCTGGGTCAAGGATGTTAGACTTAAGTAGTGATTAGTGGTTGGGGATTAGGGGTTAGAAATTATTCCCTATCCACTACTCACTACCCACTAACCACTAAAAAAGAGGTATTACGAATTTGAAAATTGGAATTATAAGCTTGGGCTGCGCGAAAAATCTTGTTGACACTGAAGTTATTCTTGGAATTTTAAATGAGCGCAGCTGGACAATTACGCCGAATCCTGCTGACGCCGATATTTTGATTGTGAATACTTGCGCGTTCATTACTTCGGCTAAGGAAGAATCTATAACCACGATTTTAAATTTTGCCGAATATAAGACAAGCGGTCATTGCAAATCGCTGATTGTGGCAGGTTGTCTTGGTCAACGCTACAAACAGGAATTGCTTGACGAAATGCCGGAGATTGACGCGATAATTGGCACAGGCGCTTGGAACAGAATTATTGAAGCGGTCGACGAAACTTTGAACGGCAACCGCGTTATTTTGATTGGCGACAAGGAAATTATTTATGACGCGAAAACACCGCGCCTTCGCACTACGCCCGATTATACTGCTTATGTAAAAATTGCTGAAGGTTGCGATCATCGCTGTGCATTTTGCGCAATTCCGCTGATTCGCGGCAGGCAAATTTCTCGCCCAATTGAAGATATTAAATCTGAAGTTGAGCGGCTTGCTAATGAAGGCGTCAAGGAAATTAATTTAATCGCGCAGGACAGCACAAATTACGGGCGCGATTTGTACGGCAAAGTTCGACTTGCTGATTTGTTGCGTGAACTTGTTAAGGTTGAAAAAATTCATTGGATTAGAATTTTGTATGCTTATCCGCAGAGTTTCACAGATGAATTAATTGATTTAATCGCCACTGAGACGAAAATTTGTAACTACGTCGATTTGCCTTTGCAACACGCTGATGATAATGTTTTGAAACGCATGCACAGACCGGATACGCGCGCGTCGATTGAAACTTTATTAAAAAAACTGCGCGAGAAAATTCCTGGCGTGTCGATTCGCTCAACTTTCATTGTCGGTTATCCTGGTGAAACTGATGAAGAATTTGAAACTCTGAAAAATTTTTTGCAGGAACAGCGCCTTGATAAAGTTGGCGTATTCGTCTATTCGCCAGAAGAAGATACGCCCGCTTACAATATGGACGGGCAAATTTCTGAAGAAGTCGCGCAGGAGAGGTATCACGAATTAATGAGCATTCAAAGTTTAATTTCGCAGGAAGTCAACGAAACTTTGAAGGGCAAAGAATTGGAAGTTTTAATTGAAGGGCGCGACGCTGAAGTTGAAGAAGTTGTTGAAGGTCGCTCTTATCGCGAGGCGCCGGAGGTTGACGGGCAAATTTACATTGAAAATGACAGGCGCAGCAAAGCTGGCGATATTGTCAAGGTGAAAGTTCTGGACGGCTTTGTTTACGATTTAGCGGCTGAACGCATTGATTAAGGAGACGTGAATTTTATGGAATCTGAAATTGGAAATATGCTTAAGGAAAAAGGCTTTACTCTTTCGTGCGCTGAATCTTGCACGGGCGGACTTTTGACCAGTCGATTAACTGACGTGGCGGGTTGCTCTGAATATTTTCAAGGTTCAATTGTTGCTTATTCGAACGATATTAAAAAAAATATGCTCGGCGTCAAGGAAGAAACGCTGAATCTTTTTGGCGCAGTAAGTGAGCAGACAGCGCTTGCAATGGCGATTGGAATAAGGCAACTTTTTCAAACTACAATTGGCGTCAGCATTACCGGAATTGCCGGACCTGGCGGCGGAACTGCTGAAAAGCCCGTCGGATTGGTTTATGTGGCGGTTAGCGGTCCAACCGGCGACACTATTAAAAAATTTAATTTTAACGGAGACCGCACTGAAATTAAGCAAAAAGTTGTTGACGCAGCACTGGTTTTGATTCAAGTTTACCTGACGCTTGAAAAAAGTTTTTAATGGAGTGATTTTTTGATGCTTAAAATTTTTTTGATTGTGACATTGCTGTTAACGTGCTTTTCTGCAACGGCTCTTGCCGCTAAGAGTGAGATTTACGAATACACCAGTAAAGCGTTTGGCTACAAGATAGTTTGTCCAGTTAAGCCGCTGGTCAAAGTCGATACGAAAAATAAGCGCGAGCTTTTAGTTTTCGCCAGCCGCAATGGCGAGGTCTCTTTCGGCTATCAAGTTACTTTTGACGCTTTCGATAATAAAACCACGCCAGATTTTAACAAAGCCAGCGAAAAAACTTTGAATGAATATCTTGATAAATTCCGCGCGGAAAATATTTATGAGTACGTCGGCGTTAATCAAATTACCAAAGACATCAAAGGCGTTATGCTCATTAATGCGAAAGAAATTGAAGTTAAAGGCGACAGCGGCGAAGTTGAAGGCGTGCTGACTGCCAATGTGCAAAGAGTTTTTACATTCTTCCGCACGAAAAGCAAGCGTTGCGTTTCAGTTGAACTTATTATAGATGATTTGGACGAAGAAGATCTTATGAACTTCAGAAAATCGCTTACCACTTTCAAAGATAAATAAAATTATTGGAAGGTGTTTAACGTGAAAATTGAGCACGTTGCTATTTATGTCAAAGATTTGGAAGGCGCGAAAAATTTTTTCATTAAATACTTTGCTGCTAAGTCGAATAATCTTTATCACAATATGCGTACTGTTGCCACATATGAGAGTTGCATTATCGGCTTTGAAAATAATGAATTTGAATTTACCGAGTGAATTTTTGCCGAATTTTTTTGTGCGACGGAGAAGGTTAAACTTTTTCGCCGCTTTTTTATTGTAAGAGGAGCTTGTCATGCAATCGCCGAAATCTAAAACTCAAAAAACATTGCCGGAATTTGTACCGACGTTGTTATTTATGCTGTTTGATTATATCGGCGTTGTATTAACTGAGTACATAGCGTTTTTTTTGAGGAATGCCGCCGATTTTTGGAATCAAGTTTATTATGCCTATTCAAATATTTATATTTTTGTGTGGGTTCCGCTATTATTTTTAATATTTCTGCGTCATTCGCGTACATATCGGCAAATGAAGCCGGTGGTTGAAACAATGCGCGACATTTTCATTTCGGTATTTTACGGCTGGATGGCGTCCATAATTTTAATATATTTTTTAAAAGCGGGCGACCAAGCGTCACGGCTATTTATAATTTTGTTCGGGATTTTAATTTTGTTTAACGTGTGCATAATTCGATACGCGGTACTGAAAATCTTGAAGTTAAGAAATTTATTTAGCGAGCCGGTAATAGTGATCGGCGCAGGATTAACGGCTGAGCGCGTGATAAAATTTTGGCGTGAAGATTTAGGTTATCGCTACGACGTTATCGGGCTGATTGATGATCATCCGGTTTCGGAATATTTGCCGCGCGAATTTAAAATACTCGGCGGCTTCAGTGAAGTTAAAAAAATTGTTCGCAAGAGCAAGGTTAAAACTGTGGTAATAGCCGCGCCGGGCATAAGCAAAGAGCAACTTCAAGAAATTATCAAGGAAATTCAGCCGCGCGTTAAAAATATTTCATTTATACCAGATTTGATTGGAACGCCGATGGCTAGCGTTGACGCTTCGATTTTGTTTAGCGAAAAAATTTTAATGCTGAACCTGCGCAATAATCTTTCGAGTATGTCAAATAGAATTTTCAAGCGCGTTTTCGATTTAGTTTTTACGATTGTGGGAGGGCTGATAATTTCGCCGCTGTTAATTTCAATAACTTTAGCGGTTGCGATTGAAAGTCGCGGAAATCCTATCTTTGCTCATGAACGCATTGGAATGTACGGCAAAAAATTTCCTTGCTACAAATTTAAAACGATGGTACCCGACGCGCAGGAAGAGCTAAAAAAATATCTTAAAAAAAATCCCGCCGCTAAACAAGAATGGGAGTCCACTTTTAAATTGACGAACGACCCGCGCGTTACTCGACTTGGCAGATTTTTGAGACGAACGAGCCTTGACGAATTGCCGCAACTTTGGAATGTGATTCGCGGCGATATGAGCCTTGTGGGTCCGCGCCCGATTGTTTATGAGGAAATTCCGCGTTATGGCGATAATATCCGCGAATATTATATGGTTTTGCCTGGAATAACCGGAATGTGGCAAGTTTCTGGGCGCAGTGATACAACTTACCCCGAGCGCGTCGCAATGGATACTTGGTACGTCAGAAATTGGTCTGTCTGGATTGATTTAATGTACCTTTTTAAAACTGTCAAAGCGGTTTTGCAGGAGCGCGGCGCTTATTAAAAAATTAATTTTATGCTAATGCAATTCGCGCAGATTTGTTTTATAATGTGCAAATCTTGATGTGGGAGGAATTTACTATGAACTTGAAAAAGATTTTGAGCGGCGCTTTGATAGGCGCTTTTGTTTTTGGAATTTCAGCCGGAAATTTGCAAACCGCCAGCGCAACTTCATTAGACGATATGAAAAAAGCTTACGAGACCAAGAAAAAAGTCGATGATACTAAAAAGAAAGTTACCGAAGCCAAAAATAAAGTTGACGATATCAAAAATAAATTTAACGATGCTAAAGATAAAGTTGACGATACCAAAAATAAATTTAACGATGCCAAAGATAAAGTTGATGATACCAAAAATAAATTAGACAAGACTAAAAACAAGGTCGATAATGCCAGAAACGAAATTGACAATGCCAAAGATAAGATTGGCAAAACTACCCTTGACAAAGATAAAATCGGCAAAACTACACTCGATACAGATAAAACTGGCAAGACTACCCTTGACACAATGAAAGAAACCTACGATCAAGCTAAAAATACCAAAAAACAAATTGACCAAGCTAAAAAGTTGTTGAAAAAGTAAAATAAACAATTAGTTTTGTAAATGCTTCAGAGTCCGTGAAGAAAATTCGCGGGCTTTTTTTTTGACAAAAAAAAATTGCCTCCGATTGCGGAAGCATTTTTTGATTAAACTAATTCAACGTTTATCATTTGAAGAAAATCTGACATAACAGGCTTTGCCGCGCTCTTTGGATTCATAAAGTGCGCTGTCCGCCAGTTCATAAAGCTCTTGGAATTTATAACCGGTTGAATCAGTGCCTATTCCGATACTGCAAGAAAATGGTCCTGCTTCACCGATTTTTAAGCGCGCAAGCTCATTTAAAATTTCTTGTGAAATTTCGTCCGCGCGTCTAAGAATATCTTCCGCCATATCCGGCATAAATACCATAAATTCATCGCCGCCGATTCGCCCGATTAAATCTTTGGTGCGGAAAGCGCGGGTTAAAATCTGCGCGAAAGCCCGCAAAACTTCATCGCCGGTTTGATGCCCATAATGATCATTTACATGTTTAAAATTATCAAAGTCGAAAATTAACAGAACTGATACATCTTCCGGTTTCTGAGTGGCTATAGTATTTTTAACTTCTTCCTCGAAAGAGCGCTTATTGTATAAGCCGGTCAGCAAATCGCGCTTGCTCTTGTCGGTCACGGCGTAAAATTCCTGTGCGAAACGTGCAACGTACCAGCGAATAAATAAAAACGCAGCAACAAGAATAATCACCACAGCGGCAAGCATTGTTAAAATATAATTTTGGATAATCCTATTAAAACCGGCGATAGGCTGAGACGCCATAAGCGCGCCGGTAATGCTTTTGTCGCTGTCCTGCCGAATCGGAATTATATAAGCTTGACATTGAACGCCGTTAACTTTTATACTGCGACACCAAAGCTGCGCGCCCTCAGCCAGCGTATGATCTTTCAGATAATCCATTGCACTAATAAAAACTTTGCGCTCACCGGAATTGTCAATTATCGAAGTCATTTCAGGCATATCTTTAAAGAAAAAAGTAATGTCCACGCCGGTTTGCAATTTCAAATCGTCAACAACGTCTGTTTCGGTTGAGATATTAAAATTCATTCCGCGCCAAACATTGCCGTCGCCCTTCCTGCCATAATCGCCGTAACCGTGACTGGAATAAAAAGCCATAGCCGCCAGAGCCGTTGATTTCAAATTGCCCTGCTTTTCATTATAAAGACTTGTGCGAAATTGCGTAAACCCGATTATCAGCGAAATAATTGCAAAGACGATAACCGGAATGCAATTCGCAATTAAAAGTTTTGTGCTGTACTTCATTTCAGTTCACCTAAATTGAATCTTTGTGAAGAACTCTTACGCCGGTATCAACTCTAACATTTGTGTCTGTGTATTCGCCTTTCAGCGCTTCAATTGCAATTTTAACGCCGTCGTGCCCCATAGTTTGAGGGCGTTGTTGCAAAGTAGCATATAAATAACCATCGTGCAATAAAGTCAAAACTGCGTCGGAAGTATCAAAGCCCATAACAATTTGCTTTGAGCCAGAATCGCGCATTTGCTCGCCAATGGCAAGAGCAGTTCTCTCATTCGAGCCGAAAAATGCAACGTACTCTGGGTGATTGGCAACATATTTTTTCAAATTCTGCGGCGTGTCTTCCATGAAGAAAGTATTGTCCAGAACAAATTTAGTGCCTTCAAATTTTTTGCGGAAACCTTTAACTCTGAGCGCCGTGCTGGTAACGTTAGCTTTATTTACCGCCAAGCCGATTGTGCCTGAAGTTATTCCTGCTTTGCTGAGAGCTTCTTGCAATGTTTCAGCGGCTACCATTCCGGCAAGTTCGTTGTCCGTCGCCAAAAATGCAACGCAGTCAAATTCAGCCGCATTATCCACGTAAATAATTTTGACGCCTGCTGCCTCTGCTTTTTCCAAACTTGCATTAACACCGCGCGGGGAACTTGCTGCTAACAAAATTGCATCAGCCTCTTCGGCCACCGCCTGATCTATGCATTCCATTTGCGGCGCGTCTTCATTGACGTCCGGACCTATCCAATGATAATCAATGTAGCCAATTTCTTCAACGGCTTGCCTGCAGCCGGAATCAATCGAGCGCCAAAAATCATCCGCCAGATCCATTGTAATTAGGTAAATTCTGTATTCATTTTCGTCAGTGGAATAATTTTTTTCGCGACTAACCGGCTTATCATTTATCACGACAATATCATCTTCAGTCCCTGTGCAACCCGATATAAAAATTGCCACGAATGCTATACAAAAAATCCACTTGAACACATTCAGTTTCATTTTAAAATCTCCAAAAAATTTATATGTAACTCGTTCACAAATTCTAGCGTTAATATAGTACACTCGAACAAGATTTGTCAAATTTTTTTATAAAATCATTACTATGCTTTTGGAAAAATGAAACAGCATCTTTCGCGCAGAAATTAAAAATTCATTAAGATTTCTTGAAAGTAATCATTCAAATTGTTATACTATGCTCGATTTAAATTTTGAAACTTGTATTGGAAGGAGGAATATTTTTTATGAGCAATATTAAAAACACAAAAAGCCTGGCGCTTGTTACATTGGGCGCGGAAAATGATACAGTTGAAAATACCGGCAGCATATCAACAATAATTGCGGGCGACGGCGACAACAGCATTAAAAATTTCGGCAGCATGGCAATTATTCAGACTGGTGCAGGAAAAGATTCTGTTTACAATTCCGGCGGCTTGGCAAAGATAACAACTGGAGACGGCATTGATAGCATCAATAATTATGGGGCAATGTCTTATATCAATGGCGGAGGCGACGTGGACAGCATTTGGAATTATGGCGGAAATTCCACGATTGACGGCGGAGATGGTGACGATCACCTTGACAATCGAGCGAACAATGCGACGATTATTGGCGGCGCGGGTAGTGATTTGCTATGGAATGATACTTGGAATGGCGGCGCAAATTCCGTTTCAATGAATGGCGGAGATGGCGCTGATGAAATTGTGAATTTCGGTAGTAACGTGACGATTGATGGCGCCGCGGGTAATGACAGCATCAAAAATTACAGAAATGGCGGCGGCGGTGAAAATGTTTTCATAAATGCCGGTAATGGCGAGGATTACATTTACAACGCTGGTAGCAATGTTTCAATGGACGGCGGCGCGGGCAACGACTACATTTATTCGTACGAAGGCAGTAATTTAACGATGAAAGGCGGCACGGGTAAAGACAGCCTTTATAACTGGACTACTAAAGAAAATTTCCAAATGGACGGCGGCGCTGATAACGACTTTATTGTAAATACCGGTGACAAATCTACAATGATTGGCGGCGACGGTGATGATTATCTCGGAAATTCGCGCACATATTACGAATCTGGCTCTTTAGTATCTGACCAATTAGCAAATGACGTTGTAATTGACGCTGGTAATGGCAATGACACAGTTAACAACACCGGCAGCACTGTAAAAATTACTGCGGGTGCTGGCAATGACAGCATTTTAAATGACGGCAAAAACGTTACAATTAATGCTGTGACTATATCACTCTTGGCGCTGACAGTAGCAATTTGATTATTTATGAATCGGGTAGCGGCAATGATAGCATTTTCGGCTACAACGCAAATACAACAATCTCAATAGGCGGCGGAATTTCATATTCAACCACCGAGAGCGGCGATAATGTTATGATCAGCGCAGGAAACGGTTCAATGGTTTTATTTGGCGCGAAGGGTAAGACTCTAAATATTTTCCCGTCCATTCAACTAGAATTTTTCACTGAAGGTGATGATACCTATTCAAATACAACTGCGAATACAATTTTAAGCGCGCTTGGCGGCAACGATTATATTTATAATTCAGCTCACAATGTAATAATCGACGGCGATGCTGGTAAAGATAATATTTTTAATTATTCAATGTCCGGTGGCAGCTCAATTTTCGGCGGTGCGGACGCTGATTATATTATGAATCATGCTGACAGCGTAACAATCGATGGCGGTGCTGGCAACGACACCATTCGTAATTGGAACAAAGGATATTTGGACGGTTCTAATTACACCAGCGGCGACGTTGCAAATAATGTAAAAATTGACGCCGGAGACGGTAATGATATTGTTGAAAATGAAGGCGGCGACAACGTCACGGTAATTGGCGGCGCTGGTAATGACAGCATTAGAAATACCGTCAACTTTGGCGATTCGATTTTTATGGACGGCGGCGCGGGTTCTGATACGCTGTATAATTGGGGCAATAGCTCAACGCTTATTGGCGGCGCTGATAAAGATACTATCTATAACACAGGCAGCAACGTCACAATTTCCGGCGGCGCGGGCGAGGATTCTATTCAAAATTTCAGCGGCAAAAACGTTACAATTATGACTATATCACTCTTGGCGCTGACAGTAGCAATTTGATTATTTATGAATCGGGTAGCGGCAATGATAGCATTTTCGGCTACAACGCAAATACAACAATTTCAATCGGCGGCGGAATTTCATATTCAACCACAGAGAGCGGCGATAATGTTATAATCAGCGCAGGAAACGGTTCAATGGTTTTATTTGGCGCAAAAGGCAAGACGCTAAATATTTCCCCGACGATTAAACCTGATATTTTCACGGAAGGCGACGATACCTATTCAAATACAACGGCAAATACAATCTTGAGCGCGCTTGGCGGCAATGATATTGTGCGAAATGGAGCTGAAGGAGTTACAATCGACGGCGGCGCTGGTAATGACAGCATCCAGATCTATGGTTCATCAGAGGGGAGCTCAATAAATGGCGGCGCGGGCAATGATTATCTGGAAAATAGTGGCGTTGATTCTGTTGAGATTGAAGGCGGCGCGGACAACGACAAAATTTGGAACGGCGGGCGCTTTACCAAAATAAACGCGGGAGCCGGTGATGACAGTATTTTTAATGGCGGCTCTTCAGTAACTATTGACGCGGGCGCCGGCAATGACACCATCATAAGTAGTACTGGCTCAACTTCAATAAAGAGCGGCGCAGGTAATGACGTTATCATCTTCAATGAAAATGCCAATACTGGTTATGCCACTGTCAGCGGAGGCACTGGCGACGATTCAATTTCTAAACTTGGTAAAACTAATATTATCTATCAATATTCCTCAGGCGACGGCAACGATATTATCAGCGGATACAGTTTAAATGATACAATTTCGCTTAGCGGCAACGTGATTTATACGCGCGAAACTGTTGCAAACGATGTTATTATCAGCGTCATTGGTTCAGGCGCCATTACACTTAGCGATGCAAGTTCCACAGAAATTAATATAATCGGCGGCACTTTCACTGTGGTTAGCGATGACAAGGGCAAAAACATTACAAATACCGTGCCAGGAATTTTGCTTAATGGCAGTGACTATGACGATACGATTAACAACGACCATGCGGATTCAGTTACAATTAATGGCGGAGACGGTGCTGATTCAATTAAAAACACCGGCAGCAACGTAATCATCAATACCGGAGCGGGAAATGACACAATTTATAATGCCTTCGCGAATAACCCCACAATTGACGCGGGCGACGGCGACGATTCAATTTATTGCAATAACAATTACGCGCAAATTTTCGGCGGCAAGGGCAATGATACTTTTGTTGGCAACAATTATTCTTCAAATCTTTCTGGCGGCGAAGGCAAGGATGTATTCAGCATAACAAGCGGCTATTGGTATAATACGATTGACGGCGGCGCTGATAATGATACAATAATTTTTGCAGGTAATGGCTCTTCAGTCAATGGTGGCGCGGGCAACGATTATATCAGTTTGAGCGGCGGAACTTTGACTGTAATTGGGGGCACGGGCAACGATATAATTCACGGCGATAGTACCCAAAGTCATATTTACCAATATAAAAAAGGCGACGGCAATGACACTATTTACGGTTTCGGCTCAAGCGATATGATTTCAATTGTCGGCGGCAAATTTAAAAAATCTATTTCCGGCAATAACGTGGAAGTGAGCATAACCGGCGGCTCAAAAATTATATTGGCGGACGCGGCAAGTATCGGGCTAGATAATATTAATGTCAACGGCGACCCCGACGAAGAACTTACTCCGCAAGATGTAATTAAAAAATTTATGGGCTCTCTGGATAAATCAACAATCACTGCTACCGGTTCCATGACAAGCAATGACGCGGCAGTTTTGATGTTGAACGAAGCAATTAATACTATTTCAAACGCTCAGTACACCACAATTCAGCAGGTCATTGACAAACTTATCAGCGATTGCCGCTCCTATTCCAACGCAAGAAGATTTTTGCTGGAGAAATGCGATATCGATTTAAGCAATGAAGATACCGGCGCAATTACCGGCTCGGATGCTTCAGGCGGCGCAACGCAGGACAAAGACGCAAAATCTGTTGTTAACGAAACCGGCAGTATTGATAGAAGTTTTACCGATAATTATTTTGACGTTAACGGTCTGCGCATTTATCTTAGCAAATACGATTCAAATAATAATCCGGTTGTCATTGATTATTATGATTCTTCGCTGGACAATACCAAACGCTACATTTGGCAAGGGCTTCATTCTTGGTGGGCGAAATCTTCATTGAATTTGATTGCCGAATCTTACGGCGACAATTTCAGCTACAGTTCCGCCTCTTCTTCGACAATCGAAGATAATTCTATTTATTTCACATTTATTTATGAGAAGAGCGGGCTTAATGCTTATGTATCGCCTTGGGTTTGGTCTGGCAGTGGCTATTCTTCTAAAGGCGAATGGGTTGAAAAGGGCGACACTGCCCATCAGGTAATGGCTGTTAACATGTACCTGTTCGATTCAATCCACATTGGCGACGAAAACGGCGAAACAGATAAAACTTATGTTGACGCATACCGCTATTATCCAAGTCAATATCTTGATCGTACTTTGGCGCATGAATTTACTCACGCAGTTATGGGCGCTAATATTCGAAATCATAGCGGTTTGCCGCAATTTATCACGGACGGCGCGGCGGAAACAACTCACGGTATCGATGATAAACGTGGTAGCGCTATTGAAATACTTGCCAGCGACCCCGACAGTTTGAAAAGGGCTCTGAATATCAATTACACTGCCAACCAAGATATTAATGCTTATTCGGCGGGATATATTTTCATGCGCTACATTGCAAAACAATTTTCTTCACGGGCAAACCAAATCGGAAACGCAAGCGTTGAAGATTTGACCATTGATACACAAACCGCGCTTGTTACCGGTCTGTCGCTTTCTGGCAATACATTAACTGCCTCCACTCAATTCACCGAAGAGAAAATTAATCTTGCTGATTTTGATTCAAAGATCGTGAATGTCAATGCAAGCGTGCTTTCGTCTGAAGTGGTGATTTTGGGCAATGCGGCGAATAATTTAATTCGCGGCGGTAAATCGATTGATACAATTTATGGCGGCGCTGGTGCTGATACTGTTTATGGCGGTGAAGGCTCTGACGTGATTTTCGGCGGCTCTGGCAATGACAAACTTTTTGGCGATTCTGGAGATGACACCATTTATGGCGGTATTGGCAATGACACAGTGAGTTTGGGCGCGGGCGCTGACATTTACGTTTACAGCGGCGATAATGATGTTATTTCCGATTACAAAGCCGGAGAAGATAAAATTATATTGGAAGGCGTTTCAATCACCGGCGCGAGCATCAGCAGTTCAGATGTTGTGTTCACTACTACAACCGGCAAATTAACAATCAAGAACGGCAAAGGCAAAAATATTACAATCATTGACGCGGACGGTAACGAAACTACAAATACTTATCCGATCGATAACGGCGTCACGGTAAAAAGCGGAGTTATGACCATCGGAACGAAATTTACTGATACCGCGATAGATTTATCGGAATATCCGAGCGTGAAAAATGTTAACGCTACTACTTTGACCAAAGGCATTGAAATAATCGGCAATGCACAAAATAATTCGATTAAAGCAGGCAAAAGCGCTGATACAGTTTACGGCGGCACGGGCAACGATACAGTTTCACTGGGCGGCGGTGCTGATATTTATGTTTATTCTTCCGGCAATGATTTAATTCAAGATTATGCAGCCGGGCAGGATAAAATTAAAATTGAGAGCGGCACGATAACCGCTTCGTCAATTAGCGGTTCAAATATTGTTCTGACGGTCGGAGATTATGGTACATTAACGATTAAAAGCGGCAAGAACAAAAACATTACTGTGATTGACAGCGCGGGCAATGAAACCACGCAGAAATATATCACTGAAAGTTTTACGAGCAGCGCCGATTTATTTGAAGATGATAATTTTATTTCTGGCACTGCGCGAATCGATGACATTTCTGAAGTCACATCTGAAAATTATTCGGTTGGCAAATTGGAAACGACGAATTATGAGGCACTCGCCAAGGACGATAAAACTTTTCTTGCATACACCGACAAAGACAAATAAATCTTAACAATGACAAAAATTAATGCTACAATTACCCTTGCTAATAGCGGGGTAATTTTTTTTGCTGGGAGGCGATTAATAATGAAAATTGGATTGGCGCAAATTGAAATAGCGGCGGGGCATCCGGAAATTAACGCGGCGAAAATTTTAAACTACGTCGCGCAGGCAAAACAGGAAAATTGCACGGCGATAATTTTTCCGGCGGCGGCAATTTCGGGGCGTTTGTTTATGGCACAAGCGGCTTATCTGCGCGAATGTGAAAATTTCTGCAAAGAAATAGTCGCGGCAAGCGAAGGTATCACGATAATTTTTGGCAATATCAATGATATTTTTATTGCGAATGACGGAAAACTTGCGCACCACGTCCGCGATAAATTTATTTTCACCGGCGATTTGGACGAAATGCACCTTTGCTTTGCGTTTGATTCTGCGCCTTTCGTTATCGGCAATAATCTTGAGCGCGATAAAACTAATGCTGCGCGAGTGGCTGAAGTTAAATGTCCGTTGATTTATGTTAACGGCGTCGGTGTTCAAAATTTAGGTAAAACGATTTACACTTTTGACGGCGGCAGCACAGTTTACAATTCAGCAGGCAAAGCTGTTGTGCGCGTTGAATCTTACACTGAAAAATTGCGAATCGTTGATTTTGATGAAGTTGAAAATCTGCCAGAAATTCAAACTGAAACTGCGTCGGAAGCTGCCGAAATTTACCGCGCGTTGAATTATGGCGTCGATAAATTTTTAAAGCAAATTGGAATTAACAAAGTTGTAATTGGAGTTTCAGGCGGAATTGATTCAGCAGTGGCGGCGGCGCTCTATACAAAGATTTTGGGCGCGGAAAATGTTTTGTTGGTAAACATGCCGAGTGTTTTTAATTCTGCCACAACGCGCAATTTGAGCGAGCAATTGGCTAAAAATCTTGGCTGCAAATACGCTGTTGTTCCAATTCAAAAATCTGTTGACTCGACAATTAGGCAACTGGAATTTACGCCGATAACTTTCCTTGCTGATAATTCGACTGAAGAAATAAAAATTTCCGGCTTTGTGCGTGAAAATATTCAAGCACGCGACCGGAGCAGTAGAATTTTAGCGGCGTTGGCTGCAACGATTGGCGGCGGCTTTACCTGCAATGCAAATAAGGCTGAGGCGACAATTGGCTATTGCACGCTGTACGGCGATAACGCGGGATTTTTAGCGGCGACTGCTGATTTATGGAAATTCCAGGTTTATGAATTGGCGCGCTATCTCAATGAAAAAATTTATGAACGTGAAGTCATACCGCAGGGAATAATTGATATTGTGCCGAGCGCTGAACTTTCTGACGCCCAAAACGTTGACGAAGGCAAGGGCGATCCGTTGCATTATGATTACCATGATTATTTATTCCGCGCGTTTGTTGAAAAAACCATTGCGCCCGAAGATATTTTGAATTGGTATGCCAAAGGAAATTTGGAAGAGCAAATTGGTTGCGCTGAGGGGCTTGTTAAAAAATATTTCCAGACCGCGCAAGATTTTATTGCAGATTTAGAGCGTTGGTGGAAACAATTTACCGGCATTGCGGTTGCAAAGCGCATTCAATCGCCGCCAATTATGGCAATTACAAGCCGCGCTTTTGGCTCTTTCCATGAATCTCAAAATGGCGTCCATTTCACTAAAAAATATTTGGACTTCAAGGCATCGTTAATTTAAAAATTGGAGGGAAATGCTATGATGAATGAATTGAAAAACACCGTGCAAAAACTTCTTGAAACCGGCAATATTGCTGGAATGGTGAAGTTTTTAAAAAGTCTGGCGGCGGCTGGCAAGGAAGCTGAAAATATTCTTGACAAATTGTACTACGACGGCGACAAGGCAAATGCAAAGGGCGTAATTGTCCTGCGCGACGGCATTAAGTCAATAAGCGCTGAGGAATTTAAAGACTGCAAAGATCTGCAAGCGATAGTTTTGCCGGAAAGTTTAACCTACATAGGCGAATATGCATTTTATCACTGCGCGAATTTGACCAGTGTAAAATTTCCAGACAGCTTGACTTCAATTGGCAGCGGCGCGTTTCGCGGGTGTACGAATTTAACAAGCCTCAGATTTTCCCGCAATTTGAACGCAATTTATGGCTCTGCATTTGATAATTGCCCGATAAAGTCAATCGAATATTACGTAAGGACCGAGCCTATTTTAGAATATTATTTTGGTAGCGACTGGGAAGATTTTGAAAAGACTATTTTGGATTAAATTTCTTTTCGCAGTAAATATAAAAAGAACGGCGCGCCCAAAATTGCAAGTAAAATTCCAACCGGCAATTCCACCGGCGCAAAAATTACTCGCGCCGCGGTATCGCTGAACGTTAAAACAGCCGCGCCTAATAACGCTGCGCTTGGCAATAAAATTCTGTAGTCTGAGCCAATTAAAAGCCGAGCCGTGTGTGGGACGATTAATCCGACGAATCCTAATAAGCCTACTACACATACCGCAGAAGCCGCTAGGAGCGCCGCTATTGCCGTTAAAATTGTTCGCGTGAGGTTTACCCTTAAGCCGAGCCCTTTCGCCACGTCGTCGCCAAGCTGAAGGATATTTAAATGCTTTGTGAAGGCTAAAGCTAAAATTGTTCCGGCGATTGTGTATGGCAAGATTAATTGTACATGTTGCCAACTTCGCGCAGATAGACCGCCGACCATCCACATTAATGCGCCGCTTACTTTTTCGCTGTAGAAAATTAACATCGCAGAAATCCCCGCGCCTAAAAATGCGCTTACTGCCACGCCCGCCAATATCACGCGGATTGGTTTTATGCCGTCCTTCCACGCCAAAATATAAATCAGAATTGCAGCGAGCAGGGCGCCCAAAAATGCGGCTGGCGTCACTAAATTTCCGGCGTCTTCAATTACCAACATTGCGAAAATCCCGAATAAACCCGCGCCGCTGGATATTCCTATGATGTGCGGGTCTGCCAATGGATTTTTCATCACCGCCTGCAAAATTGCGCCGGACAGCGATAAATTTATTCCTACCAAAACTGCAACGATTGAGCGCGGCAAGCGGATATTTTCTAAAATTTGCCGCTCGGTTTCTGTGAGTTCGGTTAAGCCTAAAATTTTTTCCGCGCCAATTTCCACCGAACCGCTTATTAAACTGACAGCGAATCCTATTGCCGCCGTCGCGCAGAACAAAAATATTTTTAATTGCATAATTCACCAAAAGAATAAACGCACAGCCAAATTTGACCGTGCGTCTATTTTTTATTAAGTTAATGCTCGGATTAATGTGCTTTTTTCTCAATTTGATACTCGCACGAAATTTCCACGATAACGCCGTTAACAACTTTGAACTCAATTTTTCTGGAATAATCGTGGCTGTAATATTCGTATTGTTCCTCGTCGTCTTCAATGTCGCGCCGGTCAGCCACGCCGTAAGCTCTGTTTAAAACTGCAGCTTTTTGACCGACTCTTACGCCTTCAGGGGTGGCAAAGGCACTGCTTCGAGTTTTGACTTCTTCAATAATCTTTGAATTTTCGTCGTCAAGCTCAATTTTGAAGTGCCGGAAAGTCCACTCGTCGCCTTTTTTGCGCGTCGGCTCACCATAAATTGAAACCACTTTAGAAATTTTCATTCCTGGTTCAACTTGGTCAATTGCGATTTTATCGGCAGAAACCGTTGCTGAACAAACTGAGGAGAACGCCATTACTGCGCCACAAAGGAGGGCTGCAATTTTTTTCATTGTGGTAACCTCCTAGAAAAATTTTTTTTGGTATTGAGTTATTCTTCGTTTTTCGGGGCACGCTCGCGTTTTGCGCGATTAATCGAAAGTGAAAAGCGCTTGCGTTTTGTATCGATGCGCATAATTTTAACCTTGACAACTTCATCAAGTTTAACAGCTTCTTCAGCGCTTTCAATGTGCCGGTCAGCCAATTCACCCATTGGAATTAAACCGTCAAAGCCAGGCTCAATTTCCATGAATGCGCCAAATTTCGTCAACTTAACAATTTTGCCTTCAATAACGTCGCCTTCATTGTATTTTTCTGCGCGCTCAATCCAAGGATCTTGTTGCGTATTTTTAACCGACAATGAAACGCGGTGAGTTTCTGGGTCAACATTTTTAACGTAAACATCAACTTCCTGACCGACTTGAAGAACGTCCGAAGGTTGATTAATTCTTTCCCAAGACAAATCAGAAATATGAGCAAGCCCGTCAATTCCGCCGATATCAATAAATGCGCCATAATCGACGAGACGCTTAACCGTTCCCTTCAAAATTTGTCCGGCTTCCAATTTGTCGAAAATTTTCTGCTGTTTGCCGTCGCGCTCTTTTTCTAAAATCGGACGGCGCGACAGAACTAAACGTTGCTTGTGTTTATCTATTTCAATTGGCACAGCCTCAACAGTTTGCCCTTCGTAAACGCTTAAATCTCTGACAAAGTGCAATTCCATTTGAGACGCCGGAATAAAGCCGCGCACTTCGCCAACGAATGCTACTAATCCGCCTTTGACAACCTGCGTAATTCTTGCTTTGACTGTGCCGCCATTTTCTTTAATTGTTTCCAATTCTTTCCAGCCCGACATACGATCCGCTTTGACTTTGGAAAGAGCGCCGCCATTTTCGCCGCCGAGTGATTGAATATAAACTTCAATTTTATCACCGACTTTTACAACGTCTTCCGCAGATTCCGGCTCGGGCGTGGCAAGTTCCCGCTTTGGAATTGGAATTTCTTGCTTATAGCCGATATCGACAAAAGCTTCACTGTGATTGACCTGAACAACGGTCCCTTCGACGATTTCGCCTTCGCGGATGTTTTCCATTCCGCTTGCCGAATCAAGTAGACTTCCCATGTCTTCTACATTTTTTACATCCTCTGACACTGTATTGAAACCTCCCGAATAATCCAGTCCGGCGTTGAGGCTCCGGCTGTTATTCCAATTTTTTGGATTTTAGTAAACCATTCTGGTAAAATTTCGCTGGCTGTCTCTATGTGATACGTTTTGCATTTTGTTTCACACAATTTAGCAAGCTTTGTGGTATTGGCGCTATTCTTTCCGCCCACAACTATCATCACGTCAACTTTTTCGGCTAATTCCATTGCTGCTGTCTGCCGTTGCTCGGTCGCTGTGCATATCGTCCTTAAAATGCGTATGTCTTTTGACTTTTCCAACAACCGCAGAACTATTCTTCGGAAATGCTCGCCCGCTATCGTTGTTTGTGATACGATGCCTAATTTCGCGCAGGGGGTCAGCGCTTCTGCCTCTTGTTCATTCTCAATTATTAACGCTTGTCTGTTTGCCCATTCAAATATGCTCTTAACCTCGGGGTGATTTTTTTCTCCGATAATAACTACTGAGTAGCCATTTCCCGCTAATTCTTTTGCCGACAGTTGAGCTTTTTTTACGTGCGGACAAGTTGCGTCAACGATTTTGAGACCTTTCGCGCAGATTTTGTTATAAATTTGCGGACCTACGCCGTGCGAGCGGATTATTACTGTGCCTTCGCTTATTTCCGATAAATCTTCAATCGTACCAACGCCTTCGTCCTTGAGTCGTTCAACCATTTGTGGATTGTGAATTATCGGTCCAAGCGTGCAGCTTTTGCCGTCCGCATTTTCGCGCGCAATTCTTATTGCCCGCTTTACTCCATAACAAAACCCTAAATACTCCGCCAAAATGACTTCCATCAATTTCACCTTTCTGGTCAGTTACAAAATTTGAATAATCCCCAACAATATTTGTAACCTTAATGAGTTTATCATAACAAAAAAAGTAAATCAATATCCATAGCCAATTTCACTGTCGTTTTCGTCATTTTATAAAGTTTCAAAAGGCATCTTAAATTTTCGCTGTACAGCTTTATCATTTCTGCTATAATCTTTTTGTTAGGAGTGATAATTTTGGAAAATGAAACAACTCAGAATACCAAATTAAAGCGCGGAAAAAATATTTTATTGCAGGGCGTCCAACTTTTAATTGGCGCGATAATTGCCTCAATCGGACTGGAACTTTTTCTAATACCAAACCAAGTCATTGATGGCGGCGTGGTCGGTCTGTCTATTATGGGGCATTATATGTTCAATAATATTCCATTCGGCGTATTTTTGGTCGTGCTGAACATTCCTTTCCTGTACATTGGCTACAAACATATTGGCAAAAATTTTGCGATTGCTACTGTTGTTGCGGTTATTATGCTAAGTTTTTGCTCGGAAGTGGCGACAACTTTTCCTAAGGTCACGAACGATCCATTTTTAGCTGCAATTTTTGGCGGAATTATTGATGGCATTGGCGTCGGAATAATAATGCGGGCGGGCGGCTCATTGGACGGCACTGAAATTGTTGCCATTATCGCTGATAAGCATTCGCCGTTTTCTGTCGGTGAAGTTGTCATGTTCATTAATCTATTTATTTTGAGTGGCGCGGGACTTTTATTCGGCTGGGATAAGGCGATGTATTCATTGGTTGCGTATTTTGTTATCGCGAAAATGATTGACGTTGTAACAAAAGGCTTAGACGAAACTTACGCGGTTATGATCGTTTCAGAAAAACCGATTGAAGTTACTGACGAATTAAACCGGCAACTTGGGCGCGGCGTGACGATTTTGCATGGTCAGGGCGGCTATACCAAATTGCCGAAAGAAATTCTTTATTGCGTGGTCAATCGTCTGGAAGTTACCAAAGTTAAAGATATTGTCCTATCAATGGATGAACGCGCTTTTGTTACGATTAATGCCGTTCATGATATTGTCGGCGGTCGTTTTAAAACTAAGTCCCATTAATGTCGGTATTAGGCATTTCTTTCTTTTTGTAAAAATAAAGAAACGCCAGCAAAGAAAGAAAAACAAAATATAATCGGTTCCGCGAGATCAGACACGAGTGATTAAAAAATAACATACAGCCGCGCAAATTTTCAATCCTGAAAATGGCGCGGGAGCGCTCATCCTTGAGCGCTCTTTTTTTTTTACTTTTATATAGCTCCAACCACTAAACTTCCCACTTGCTTTGCATTACCTTTATCGAGTTGACTATGGCTTTGCGATTTTCACGAATCGCCCCCTGTTCAATTATCTGCTCAAATTGTGACGGCATCATCTTAGCTGCGTTGTTGCGTATCCAAGCCCGAAATTCCTTAGCGCCTTCCGCCGCCTGCAAATGCTCGCGTATCAATTCAACATTTTTTGTCACAACCGAAATAAACGCGCGTTCCAACCCAATCGCATTGATAACAGCCTTTGCCGTTATGTCGCGCAGAATTTCAATATCCGCGTCCAACGTCGCTATCATATCTTCTTTGCTCTGCATACGCTTAACCCGCTTAGCAAATTCGTGCAATTCGTCAAGATTCAGCAAAGTATCCTCAGCGGCGCTCGCTGTACCTTTTTTCGCGTAGCTGTTAATCAGATTTTCTATTGCCTGAACGCGCTGCTCATTAGGCAAATTGTGCCAATTTACATTGAAAAGATTTTCAAGGCGGTTGCCGAATTTATCTTTGCCCTTGATTTTCGGGTCGGACTGCATATCAACCAAATTAATACCAGCATCAGTTATCAGCCGCGCCCATTTATCAACCGGCAACGAACTTGTATCAAGTTTCATATCTTCAGCAAAATCTTCAAAAACGCCGCGCAAAAAATTTTCATTGGTAGCGGCGGATTTATTATTTTTCGGCTTAGGCGTATTTGAAACGTCAACGCTTTCGTGCACAAGAATTTTCGAGAAAAAATTGACGCCATTTTTGCCGATATTGTCAAGCTGAGAAATATTTTGTGCGTTTCTGTTTGTCGGCATATTATAATAGACTGAAAGCGAAATTAATTCTGGCAAAGTCGCTTTAACTTTCGCAAGTCTATCATCTTCAGCAAATGGCATCGTTATCAATGTTTGAATCAGCGTCGTTACAAAGCGTTCGACCAGTGCATTGAAATTGCAGTCCGAGCCTTCTTTAATTAGCATTTTGTCAAAAAGTTTATTGACGGACGCCTCAAGTTCAGCTTTATTGGGCGTGTCCGGCTCAGTTCCCATAATCTGCAGAAAAGATTCAACCAGCGCTTGACGCAGTGTATCTTGTCTTTGAATGGTAAGCTGTGACGCGCTCTTAACGATATTTTCAACAAAAATTTTGCCGAGTTTATCGCGAACATTGGCGTTAACTAAATTCCATCGGGGTCAATCGCCAGGCTGTACTCGACATCTTGAATTAAATCTTCCTGCGCGGCGCTAAGCGGATAAATTTTTTCAATATCAGACTGCAGCGCGCTGGTAAAAGTTGTACCAGACAAAATTTGGCGCGTGTGTTGTTGCGTGATTTTATTAGCCTCGCGAATGAATTGCGGCAATTTGCTTTGAATTTCCATTAAAATCTCGGCGCTAACGTCAGTATAATTTAATTCACCGCTGCTATAACGCTCAAGCAAATTTTCAAGCACTTCTTTAGTTTTTGTCAAAGTGTTTTCTGCGCGACGTTTCATAACTTCAAAGCGCTCATTATCGTAATAATCCTGCATTTTTTTCAGCAAAACACCAACGCCGTCGCCATTAGCTAAGCCCCATTCGTCGATAACTTTTTTAGCAACATTGCCAGAAATTAAACCTTCGCCTTCAAGATACGCTCGCGCAGAACCGCCAACAATATGACTTGCCAGCGCAATTTGATATTTATTCACAGATTCATTTGTCAGCGCCGCCAAATTATTTTGCGCAGTTGTGGCGTCGCTTGCCCTGTCAATTTTATTGCCGAAAACAAAAGCCTTAGCGCTCAATTTCACGCCGTCTGCATCTTGCCCCTTGCGTAACATATCAAGCTGCGTCCCTGTTAAATTCGGGCGGTCGCCAACATTCGTCACCAAAATAATCGCGTCTGCAGTCTTAAGCATTTCTTCAGTTTGGCGCTTGTGCAATTCAGTGGGCGAATCAAAACCTGGCACGTCATACAAAACCAGATGGCTCATTTCGGCAAGTTGCGTTGAGCGAATAATAACATTCTTCACGGCATAAGGGTGCGGCTGGCGAATAACGCTGCCGTCCGGATTTTTGCCGCTCATTCCAGTAATGTAAACTTTAAAATCGTTAAATTCGTCGCCGCCTGTCCAATATTCAGCGCCAAATTTCAGCGGCGCGTGTCCCAAAAGCGGCAGAATTTTATTTTTGCCCTCAAGCATAGCCTTAATATCTTCAGCGGTCGTGCCGTTGTGAACCATAAAAATTCCGCGCTGCTCGGGGTCAGTCTCAACCGCTTTCCAATATCTGTCAAATGCTTCATATGTCATTGTGAAAAAATCAACTGCGTCAGGATATTTCACGTCATTTAACATTCGCTTGAAATTCTTATTAAATTCTTCGCGGCTGTAAAAATAAATTTCTGCAACGTCGGTATCGCCCGAACGAATTTCAGTTGTGGTATAAGTGCAACGCTCGGCGTATTCCGGCAAAACCATTGATTTAATAAGCGCATTGCCAAGCGTCGATTTACCGGCTTTTTCCAAACCAACAATCGCAACGGTAAATTCGCGGCTCTGCAATTTCGCTAAAACTTTTTTATTCGCCGCCTGCAACTTTGCAAGCTCTTCACGCTCTGCGCCTTGAATTACTAAGCTTTCACTGTCAACCTTGAAAATTTCGCTGAAAGTCCTGTCTGCCTGCAAAAGTTTGTCAATAAATTCTTGTTTGCTTTTCTCCCACTCCATTTCAAAACCTCCTACTTCGCCATCAATTCGGCAATTTTGTTAGCTACCTCAACAGGCTTGTCAGGCATAATTCCTTCGATTAACAGCGCTTGCGCATACAGCAATTCACAGAAATTCTTAAATTCCGGTGTATCTTTGCCAAGCGAATGCAAACCGCTCAATTTCCCAAAAAGCGCGTGATTCGGATTCAATTCCAAAATTCTTACCGCCTTGAAAAATGGATTATTCATTGCCGCAAAAGTTTTTTCCATATTCAGCGAAGGTCCATTTGCGCCGGTCGATAAACACACCGCGCCGGTTTTCAAATGCGGCGTTAATCTAACTTCCTGCACCGCGCCGCTCAAAGCATCTTTCACGTCGTTTAATAAAACTTCATAGCTTTTCGCCAATTCCGCCACTTCAGATTTAATTTTCTGCGACTCGGCGTCGTCCAATTCAAAATCCTCGCGCGTGATTGACTGAAATTCTTTATCTTCGTACTTATTCAATGAATCAATGCAAAATTCATCGACAGGATCTAACAAGTATAAAACTTCAATGCCGCGCTCTTTCAAAAGTTCCATTTGCGGCATTTGCGAAATTGTTGCTTTATCTTTACCAATCGCGCAGTAAATTTTTGTTTGAGATTCGGGCATACGCGAAACGTATTCTGCAAGCGTCGACAATTTTTCATCTTTGGACGTGGTGAACATTAACAAATCTTTCAAATCGTCCTTAGCTTTTTCGTCATACGCATTGTTATAAACGCCGATTTTCAGCGCCTTGCCATAATCCGCCCAAAAAGTTTCGTAACGCTCGCGCTCATTTTTCAAAATCTTTGCCAGCTGTTTTAAAATATATTTTTCCAATGCTTTGCCGATTTTTTTAACTTCGCGGCTCTGTTGCAAAAGTTCACGTGAAATATTCAGCGGCAAATCCGGCGAATCCACCAAACCTTTGACAAAGCGCAAATAATCCGGCAGAAAATCTTTGCACTTTTCCATAACGAAAACGTGACGAACGTACAACTGCAAGCCCGCCTCATAATCTGAATAGTAAAGATTCATCGCCGCGTGTTTGGGTATGCACAGCAGCGCGGTATATTCCATTGTGCCTTCTGCGCGAGTGTGTAAAATTTCCTGCGGCGCTTCCCATTCGTGAAATTGTTGCTTGAAAAATTCTTCGTATTCTTCCTGCTTAATGTCAGCCTTATTGCGCGTCCAAAGCGGCTGCATTGAATTAACCGTGCGAACTTCGACAGTTTTATTTTTATCGGCGTCTTCAACTTCAAAATTCATCTTAATTGGATAGCGTATGAAGTCCGAGTATTTTTTGATAAGATTTTCGACAGCATAAGTATTTGTAAAATCAAAATCTTCACCGCCGCAAAATTCGTCTTTCAAATGCAAAATAATTGTCGTACCGCGAGATTCTTTTTCGGTATCTTCAAGCGTGTATTCGCCCGCACCGTCCGAAGTCCATTTGACTGCAGAATTTTCACCTGCGCGACGAGTTATGAGTTCAACTTTCTCAGCCACAATAAAAGCCGAATAAAAACCCACGCCGAATTGCCCAATCAATTCTTCGTCAATTTTGCCTTCGCTCTCACGAATTTTTTCAAGAAAAGCCTTGGTGCCGCTCTGCGCGATAGTTCCAATATTGCTGATAACTTCGCCGCGCGTCATACCAATTCCATTATCGCTAATCGTGATTGTTTTAGTTTCAGCGTCGGGAATAACATAAATCTCAAAATTTTCATCGCCGCTTAAAATTTCGCTGTTCGTCAACGCCTCAAAATGAAGTTTATCAAGCGCGTCACTGGCATTTGAAATCAATTCGCGCAGAAAAATTTCCTTGTTCGTGTAAATCGAATTGATCACCAAATCTAAAAGCCGCTTAGTTTCGGCTTGAAATTGCAGAGTTTCAACACTCATAAAATTACCTCCTTAAAATATTTATTATTATAAAGCAGTCAAAGCGCGCTTGCAAGGTTGACGTTCAACTAAAATTCAGTTAAAATTCATACTAAAGGAGTGATAAGCAATGAGTAGATTAAAAATTTTTACAGCACTTATTTTTTCATTATTAATTTTGAAAGCGTCAATAGTACTAGCGGCGGCGAAAGAACCGACAATAGCGGCGGATTCAGCAATTTTAATCGAAGTATCAACAGGGCGCGTCATTTATGAGAAAAACGCAGATGTGGAGCGTCCGCCCGCCAGTATGACAAAAATGATGACGGCGATCTTGGGCTTGGAATATTATTTTCCATATGAAGAAATAAGAGTTTCTGCGAATGCGGCGGCAACGGTAGATTCAGATTTGGAATTGCAGGCGGGAGATATTTTAACGGCAGATGAACTTTTGCGCGGTATGATGTTAGTTAGCGATAATGGCGGCGCGGTTGCCATTGCTGAGGGAATTTCCGGCGATGTGGCGCGTTTTGCAGATTTGATGAATGAAAAAGCTGAAGATATTGGTTGTAAGCACACGCACTTTGAAAATCCTAACGGCTTGCCGAATAACAATCATTATAGCACTGCGCGAGATATGGCGATAATTGCGACGTATTGTATGAGAAATACAAATTTCCGCGACATAGTTTCAACGCAACGCGAGACAATTCATTGGACGAATCCGTCAAATTTGACTATGAAGGTTACAAATTCCAATAAACTTTTGGGACAATACAAGGGCGTTAATGGAATTAAAACCGGTTGGACGCGCGCGGCTGGTGGATGTGTTGCTGTTTCTGCTAAACGCGGCGAAATTGAATTAATCGCTATTATTATGCATTCAACCGACGTGGATACGCGCTTTGACGACGCAAAAAAATTATTGGATTATGGCTTTGAGCGCGTGACCAAGATTCACGAAATTAGCAAAGATCGCATTGAAAAGAAAGTTTTTGTACGTGACGGCGCGCAGGCTACGGTTGAAGTTGGTTTGCAGGAAGATTTAACTTTCCCGCTCCTGGACGACGAAGACGAAATTAAATTTACTGTGACATATGATTTGCCAAAAGTTGTATCGGCTCGCATTAATACCGGCGACGTGATTGGGCAGGCGGTTTTGAAATATGACGGCAAAGTTGTTGCTAAAGTTCCAATGGTTTCTCGCGAAAATGTTATGCGCGGTTGGAGCGTCGGCTCAATGTTAGTTGGCTGGACTGAACCTTTTATTTCCGTCGCGCAGGATTTTTTATTGGTGTTGCTCGCTTAATGAGATGATTAAATTAATCGGGCTGACTAAAAAATTTGGCGAAAAAATTGCTGTTGACAATTTGAGCTTTGAAATTTTTGACGGTGAAGTTTTCGGCTTGCTCGGTAAAAATGGCGCGGGCAAAACCACTACAATTAAAATGCTGACCTTGCAACTTAAACCCACAGCGGGCAAAATTATTTTTGATACCAGCGACGAGCTTAAAATTAAAAGCTTAATTGGAATTGTGCCGCAACATTTAAATTTCGACCAAGATTTGACTGTTGAAGAAAATTTAGAATTGCACGGGCGACTTTACCATTTAACAAAATCAGAACGGAAAATGCGCATCGATCAACTCCTAAAATTCGTGGAGCTTGAATCGGTGCGCACTTCATTTATAAAAAATTTGTCGGGCGGAATGAAGCGGCGGCTGTTAATTGTGCGCGCTCTCATTCATCAGCCGAAAATATTATTTCTGGACGAGCCTACAGTTGCGCTTGACCCGCAAGTCCGGCGTAAAATTTGGAGTCTTATAAAAGAATTAAAATTGCGTGGAATAACGATAATTTTAACAACACATTACATAGAAGAAGCGGAAAATTTGTGCGACCGCGTGGCGATTTTGAACGCGGGAAAATTAATCGCTCTCGACACCACGGAAAATTTATGCGCTGGTAAATCGCTCGAAGAAATTTTTATTGAATTGACGGGCTAAGTTTTAAGCCAAGTATCGACAATTATTGAATAGTTGATTCGACAAGCAAGCTGGTATTTTGGAGCAAAATTTGATTATGAAAAATTTCATCGGCGCTATTCAATTCTTTAATGATAGCTGAATATTTATCTAATTCTGCGCGAGCTTCGGCAAATGAAATTTTAAAAAATTCGCCACGAACACGATAATCTTCAAAAGTTTCGTGACAAGCCTGCTCAATAGTATAGGCAATTTCGGAATCGACAAAATCTGTTGCGTAAACGTTTACAATATCCAAACCACTATTTGAGGTGATTGTTTGCATTCGCCGCCGAATATTTTTAGTATAGCCGATTTTGACAGTGCCGTTTTCCATTTCAAAAGCGTAGACACATTTTAAATCAGATTCTTTGATATGCGCCGACAAATCGCGAATCTTATTGAAAAAATCTGTATTGAAATAATGTTCCTCTAAGATTTCCAGCACTGCCCAAGCATGATTTGAATTTATAATTTTGCAGTGATGAATTGCTCCTTGTTTTGTCCACAGGAAAAGTTGGCGAGTATTCGGCGAAATAGTCATTCCAATATTTTTAGCGTATTCTTTAAAATTTTTTAAATCTTCGCCTTCAATTTTGAAGTAGTGATTGCCTTCTTTGAAACGTTCTTTGTTAACATTGAAATTTTTTTTGATGTTGTCGACAGAGCAAGCGTAAAATTGGGCGAGCTGTTTTGTTGTTAAAACGAGCTGATTTTGATGCTCGACCTTGACGATTCCGGTAAAATCCATGAAAACCACTCCTTAAATTTATTTGACAAAACAGCCGGAGCAGTTTATAATTACTTAGACTTGAGCTTGGTCTTTCTGCGCGGCTGTTCTATGTACAAACAAAGTTTAGCACAGAAATGTTATCAAGTCAATTTTTTTTGCCTTCGGGCTTTTTTTGTTTTAAAGGAAATTTTTTGCCTTTGACGAAAGTGATTAATGTGAAGAAATTTATTGCTGTCAATGGAAGTCCACGTAAAAATTGGAATACCGCGCAACTTTTAAAAGAGGCAATGCGCGGCGCGGCAGAGGCAGGCGCTGAAACCGAAATTGTCAATCTGTATTCGCTGAATTTCAAGGGCTGTACCAGTTGTTTTTACTGCAAATTGAAAAGCAAAGAACACGCATTTGTTGCTTGCCAGATAGACATCACGTCAATTTCGCCTTCGACAATAATATTGATATTCTCAGTAGAAATACTTGCAAAGTTAAAGGGTTGTTTAGGTCTGATATATCTTTGCGATTTTTCATCAAAGGAATCAATAGGAACGGTTAAACGAGCTAAGTAATGCTTACCACTGGGAATAATAAGACGTGGCGTGGGAGTAGAAAAAGTATTGTGGACACGTGATTTTGGAGATGTCCAATCAGAAATATATCCGCAATGGAAATGTTGAAGTGTTTGCAAAGTTAAGCCGCGCCACTTGCCGCCATTGTTCGTGATAAAATTTTTAAGATTTTGTTGGGAATTTTGAATATCATTAAGAATGAACGACAGTTCTTTTTTCTCCTGCGCGAGTTCCTCTGCAGATTTTTCTTTTATTTGTGTAATGTAATTAACTTGAGGAATAATGTCAGAAATAGAAAATTCCGCGACAGCGCGACGAATAATTTCTTTAAAATCATCTTTGTTACGAGAATCAAGCTGATAGTAAAGAGCCAAAAAATTTATGTTATCAAAAGTATCATTGCATTTAAAGCAATGATAAAGCCAAACGCCATTAAAGTAAGAAGGTTGAATCCCTGTTCCATTGTCGCAATAAGGACAAACATAGGTAGGCTTACCATTAATAACAGCTTTGGCAACGGATATAACGCCGTGACTGCTAAAATCTCTGGCGAAAGATTTTTAATCTGAATGAGCGTTTCATCTAAGTTCATATAGATATATCCTCCTTGATGAAAGTTATTGACCGAATCAACAAGGACTGATATAATTTTAATGGATTTTTTTATTATTGGGTTCTTGTTGATGTAGGCTTGTTATATGGATTTCTTTATTCAGTTGCAACGGCTAATTTGCCGGAAATTCAGCAACTTTTTTTTGCTTGTCGTCGTGGATTTTGCTCCAAAACGGCAGCTGGCTGCCATTTTGAATTATTTAGGTTTTGAACCCCATTTTTTCTCATAGATTTTTTCGAGGTCAACAGTTATAGATTGAAGATTAAAAATTAAATCGCTGATGCTGTCTTGC
>CAJOIA010000020.1 GCA_905234505.1 uncultured Selenomonadaceae bacterium | reverse complement strand
TGGCTTGCCGAACATGCGGCTGAAATTTCTGCAGAGGCTCGCGCAGTGCTGGAAGCGGGCAAGGCGATTTACAAATATTTTTATGAGAATATGCGAGTGTTTCATTATGAATCGATGAAAATTGAAGATTGGGACGTGGGCTGGTATCAAGTGCGAATGTTAGTCAAAGACAAGCAGCGGACTGACAAATTGCAGGCGGCGATGAAAATTTTATCGGAAAAATTATTGCCTCAAATTTATTCATTGGGATTTCTGCGCGACGAAGTTAAAAATTCGTGAGGGGGTTATAAAATGTTGCAGGTAAATTTATCAGAGGCGAATATATGAGTTGATTAATTTGCTGTCGAGCGGGCAGCAAGATAAAATTGTGCTTAAGGATAATGACAAGGCGGTCGCGGAGTTGGTAATTCCGGAACAAAAGCCGCCGGTTGCGGTTGAACGTCATTTTGGAATGTTCAAAGACCAGATTCAACTTGCGCCGGATTTTGATGAATGGTTTGACGCTATGGACGCCGAAATTGCGGAAATGTTCAGCGACGACCCCGACTGCGATTTTTAAGGAGGCTGCACAGTGAAATATTTACTTGACACGCACATTTTAATTTGGTTTTTTAAGGGCAACGAAAAACTTTCCGCGAAGGCGAGCAAAATTATCGAAGACGCGCATAACGAAATTTATTGCAGTTCGGTCTCGGTTTATGAAATTGATTTAAAGCGCGCCAAACACGCCGATAAAATTTCCACCACCGGCAAAGAAATGCTGGCTCTTTGCAGAAAAGCGGGCTTTGAATTTTTGCCATTTACAGAAAATCACGCAATAGCATTAGAAAATTTGCATCGCCCGAAAAATGCGCCGCCGCACAATGATCCTTTCGACAGAATGTTGATTTGCCAGGCGATAGCTGAAAATATGCTTTTTATGACGCACGACGAGCGAATCGCGGAATACGACACCCCAAATATTTTTAAAGTTTAAGGAGGCAATTATATGAGCGGTTATGTGCCGAAAATTTTGTTGTGCGGCGACAAGGCAGAATTTTATTCAAGAGTGGGCGAGCGTCCATTTAAAATCGCTGGCGAAGTTTCATTTGTCGGCGAAGGTTTTAATTTTCTGCAAGACGGAAAAATTTCTCTGGACGGCGAAATTAAAAATTATATTGATTTGCAGCTCAAACAAATGGGGGGGGGTATTGATTATTTAGTTTTCAATAATCTTAATGATTTTAATATGGTGCGTGGAGTTTTGCTCGGCTTAGGTTTTCCGTTCGACAAAATTATGACGCTTGAGAGATTTAATGCTTTGCCGACTGAAAACTTTTTTGACCTTGACGCTGATACTCAGCTTATGGCTCATTTGAAAAATCTGCCGTTTAAAACGCTGCTTGACGTAGACGCACATTTTGCGAAAAGTCAGCTGTTTACCAAAGGATTCAATGACAAAACGGAAATTGATTGTATCTGCGCGAATGAAATGCTGCCGATTAAGGAAAATATTTACAATCACGTCTATAAAAATTTGTCGGCTTGTCAATTCAAACATTATGACGCGGCGCTCATTGCTGAAAAAGAACCTGCGGATTTTGACAGAGCTTTTTTGGAGCTTGAAAATATCGCGGACGTTGTTATCACTTTCGCGCGCTATGGCTTTGAACTCGGCGAGCATATTCGCGCAACGCTGATACATTTTGCAAAAGTCGATGTGTTTAAAAGTTTTTCCGGCGAATGGATGTTTTGTTATCGCCGCAAGCCGCCCGAAGATTTTATGATTTACGTTATTGCCTATAAAAAATTTCCGGAAGAAATTATTAACAATTTGCCGGAAGATTACAAGGTAATTCACGCGGGCAAAGCGGTTTATGAAGATTGCGGATACTTGGGCGACGATACCGGCGATAATATCAGTTATCTCAATCCATACCTCAATGAGATTACCGCAATTTATTGGGCTTGGAAAAATACTACGCACACAATCATCGGCTTTTGCCATTACCGCAGATATTTTACCGAATCAAACGACGATACTTTTGCTTATGAAAAAATTTTAACGCGCGAGGCGGCACTGAAAATTTTGGACAAATATGATATTATAACAACTACGATCCCAAAAATTATTTTGACCTTGCGCGAGGCGATAGAGTGCAACGTGCAAAATATTGAGATGGTGAAAATTGCTGAATCAACCATTCGCAAACATCTTATGAGAACGCACCCCGATTATCTTGACGCTTTCGATTATGTTTTCAATTCGTCGCACGTTTTTAACAGACATATTTTTATCACGCGCAGAAATATTTTTGATGCTTACTGTACCTGGCTGTTTTCATTTTTTATCGATGCGGTCAGAGAACTTTTAAAAATTTTGCCGCTCTCTCAAATGCCATATTGGCGGCAAAGGTTACCGGCGTTTTTTTCGGAACATATGCATAACGTTTGGCTCATTAAAAATAATCTGCGAATCAAGGAATTAAATATTATGCTGGTGCCTGGTCTTTAAAAAAAATTTTTTGAGGTGGTTTATATGGCTGAAGAAAAAACTATGACGGGCGCGGCGGTGGTTGCAATATTTTAGTCAACTTAATTTCGGCAATAAAAAATCCACCAGAATTAAACTGGCGGAAATAATTAAGGGCTTAGAAAATTTTGAGCGCGGGCGTCTTGAGGATATGACGATTTAAGCGGCGTTAATTTCTTTTTTTAATGGCTTCAGCGTGCGCAGTCAAACCTTCAGCATTCGCCAACCTGATAATGTCCTCAGAAACATTCAGTAAATCTGCGCGAGCGTAGGAAATTAAACTTGTGCGCTTCAAAAAAGTTTCGACATTCAAAACAGAATAAAATTTAGCAGTGCCGCCCGTTGGCAAAACGTGATTTGGACCTGCAAAATAATCGCCGAGCGGTTCGGGTGAATACGCGCCCAAAAATACCGCTCCGGCATTTTTTATTTTCGGCAAATAATTGATCGGCTCATTAACAAGCAACTCCAAATGCTCCGGCGCAGAAATATTCGCAAAGTCAATCGCCTCGCTCAGATCCTGCGCGACGATGATTAAGCCATTTGTTTCAATCGACGCAGCGGCAATTTCATGGCGCGGCAATTTCGCAAGCTGTTTCTCAACTTCAGCGGCAATTTCTTCAGCAAGTTTTTTATCAGTGGTAATGACAATGCTGCAAGCAAGCGGATCGTGTTCGGCTTGACTGAGCATATCGGCGGCGGCATAAACTGGATTTGCATTTTTATCAGCAATAATCAAAATTTCACTCGGACCGGCAAGCATATCAATATCGCAGTGACCAAAAACTTCTTTCTTAGCCAAAGTCACAAAAATATTTCCAGGACCGGTGATTTTGTTGACGCGCGGCACGGTTTGAGTACCAAACGCCATTGCCGCTATCGCCTGCGCCCCGCCAATTTTATAAATCTTATCAGCGCCCGCAATTTTCGCCGCTATCAAAACGTACGGATTAATTTTGCCATTTCGCGCAGGAACGCACATAACAATTTCTCCGACGCCAGCAACTTTCGCAGGAATAACATTCATTAACACGCTTGAAGGATACGCCGCCAATCCGCCAGGTACATAAACACCGACGCGCTCAAGAGGAATAATCGATTGTCCCAAAATGGAATTTTCGCCGCGATAAGTCAGCCAAGATTTAGGCAACTGCTCAATGTGATAACTACGAATATTTTCAGCCGCGCGCTTCAAAGCGTCAACAATTTTTTCTTCAACAGAATTCTCCGCGTCAATAAATTCTTCAGCCGTCACCAAGAAATTCTCAGCCGCAATTTCGACGCCATCAAATTTTTTCGTATAATCGATAACCGCCGCGTCGCCATTTTTCCGCACGTCATTAACAATTTTTCGCACAACTTCAGCAGCACTTAAATCTGCGCCAAAGATTTTTTTATTGGACTCGCGAATTTTCGGCGGCAGTTCAATTTCGTCAAACGCCTTTTTCGTCAAAAGTTTTTCAATTTCTGCACGACCAATTCTACTGTCAATTACTCTCATAAAATTTTCTCCAATTCGGTAACAAGATTATTAATGCGCTCAAATTTGAGCCGGTAACTTACGCGATTAGCAATGAGCCGCGCCGTCGAATCCGCTATGTGTACAATTTCTTCAAGGTTATTTTCGCGCAGAGTTGTACCGGTTTCGACAATATCAACGATGCTCTCACTAAGCCCGACGATTGGTCCAAGTTCTATTGAGCCGTTCAGCTTAATGTATTCCATTTGCATACCGCGCGAAACAAAAAAATTTTTAGCAAGGCGCGGAAATTTCGTGGCAACGCGCGTATGTGCATAATCTTCGAGGCGGGCGCGTTTTTTATCTTTAGGAACAGCCATCATCAAATGACATTTGCCGAATCCCAAATCCAGCAATTCATAAATATCTTTGCCGGACTCCATGATCACGTCCTTGCCGATAATGCCAATGTCAGCCGCGCCGTATTCAACGTAGGTCGGAACATCAGCGGTTTTCGTGATAATGAATTTGAGTTTAGCGGCATCGTTGGTTATAACGAGCTTTCTAGATTTTTCATGCAATCCTTCAGCCGTCCAGCCAACTTTTTTTAAAAGCTCCGCCGACAATCCAAAAAGTTTACCTTTCGGCAGGGCGATTGTAATATATTCGTCAATCATAATTTCCTCCAGTTTGTTTATTTTTCACAAAGAAAATGTCTGATTCGGCATTTCTTTCTTTTTGTAAAAATAAAGAAACGCCAGCAAAGAAAGAAAAACGAATTTTAATTGCTCCCGCGAGATCAGACAAGAGCGATTAAGAGATTGGAAAATAGCCGCGCAAATTTTCAATCCTTGAAAATGGCGCGGGAGCGCGCGTCCTTGCGCGCTCTTCATTTTGATTGTTTTTTCCCGAGGAAAAGTCCAAAATCAGCGTTTTAAAAAATGAGAATCGCGTATTGACGCCATTTGTCGCATTTTGATTATTTTTCCCCAGTGAAAAGTCCAAAATCCACGTTTTAAAAAATGAGAATCGCGTACTGACGCCATTTGTACCGATTATGTTGTTTTTTACCGAGGAAAAGTCCAAAATCGGCGTTTTAAAAAATAAGAATCGCGTACTGACGCCATTTCTGCCATTTATGTTGTTTTTTACCGGGGAAAAGTCCAAAATCAGCGTTTTGAAAAATGAGAATCGCGTATTGACGCCATTTCTGCCATTTATGTTGTTTTTTACCAGTGAAAAGTCCAAAATCGGCAGTTTCAAAAATCGATTTGGCGTATTGACGCCATTTCTGCCAATTATGTTGTTTTTTCCCATGGGAAAAGTGACAAGTTTAAAGCCACTGAGCACATATCACTTTTCATTAATTTTCATTGTCGGCGATTTTAAGCAGCTTTAATTCGCGAGTATCATCTTCACGCGGCGGCGAATGGTGACGTGCAATAAGTTTTGCCTCTTGAAACAAACCCATCCTCTGCAATTTCTGCGCGCCAATTTCCGCGTGATTCCGGTAAATGTGAATGGACTTGTTGCCCCTCAGCTCTAAATCGTCCGCAATTTTCGGCGCAAATTCTGTAACCAGCACCGTGAAAACTTTTTGCCAAATCGTGAGCTTGCGATCAATCTTGCCGATATCATGCAAAAGCGCGCACCTTATTAAAAATTCGCGGTCAATTCCCTGCTTGTCTTCAATTATCAGCCGCTCGATCGTGTAGGCAACATTCAGGCTGTGGTATTGGTCAATCGTACTCAGCGCAAAAAATAATTCCTGCTCTTTGCGGCTTAAATGATTCATAATATATTTTTCGTCGTCAACCGAAATTTCAGCCGTCAACGCGCGATAAAACTGCTTAATTCGTCTAAAAATCCAAATCATTCTATGTAAATCAGCTCGCTGTAACCTTTCTCAATCTTAGATTTTTCAGCGTCAATTTTATTTTGCGCAGTCAATGACAATTCAACAATTTTGCCTTCTTCGCGCAGAGCCAGAGCCTTTTTAATAGCCGCGTCAATCTTACTTTCGCTGTAGCTTAAATAAATATCCTTCGCGCGCGCGTCATTGAAAATTCCCTGCTTTTCGCACGCCGTCAAAATTCGTTCGATACCAACTGCAAAACCGGTCGCAGGACATGCCAAACCAAAATCAGCCAGCATATTATCATACCTGCCGCCGCCTGCCAGCGAATAACCAACATTCGGCGCGTAAGCTTCAAAAACCATGCCAGTGTAATATTCAAAATCGCGAATAATTCCCAAATCAAAAATGATTCTGTCAGCCACGCCGTAAATTTCCGCCAGCTTGTAAATTTCCTCCAAATTATTTATAGCACTGCGCGATTTATCGTTATTGGCAAGGACGCGCGCAGTTTCAAGAATTTCAATGCCGCCGTTAAGTTTTGGGATTTTTTTCAGCGTATCGGCAGAATTTTTATCCAGATTCAGCGCGTCAACAATTTTTTCAAGCCCGACAATATCATGGTGTTCAATCGCATTTTTAATTTCAGCTTTGTCAGCGGCGGACAGATTTTCCATTAAACCATTGGCAAATTCAACCTGTCCAAGACAAATTGTAAAATCTTTTAGACCGGCAACTTTCAATGCATTAGTCGCCAATGCAATAATTTCAGCGTCAGCAAAGGCATTCGACGCGCCCAAAAGTTCGACGCCTGATTGATAAAATTCACATTGCCGCCCCAGCTGATTTTTTCTGAATCTGAAAACGCTAGTATTATATGAAAGTTTCAGCGGTAACGGCGAATCTTTGAGTCTGCTCATTGCCAGCCGCGCTATTGGCGTTGTCATTTCGTGGTGAAGTGCCAGCGTGCGGTTTTGCTGATCGAACATTTTAAATAAATTTGATTCGACGCCGCCCGAAATTGTCAGTGTCTCTAAAAATTCCATTGTCGGAGTTACAACTTCTTCATAGCCGAATTCAGCGAAAAGCTTTGCAATCCGATTTTCTATTGCGCGTTTAGCCGCCGCCTCTTTCGGCAAAAAGTCGCGCGTGCCGTAAGGCGTTTCCAATATTCCTGCCATTTAATTCGCTCCTTCCAGTCGCTCATTAGGATTTAAAAAATAGCATTTAGGATTTAGGGATTTTTCCCTATTTACTAACCTCTAAATCCTAATTCCTAAAACAGCGGCGATTCTTCCGGTTTTGCCGTGCGCCGCTCTGTACGAATAATAAAAATTCGCATTACAACAGGTACATTCGCTCGCCACGTCAATATTTTCTTCCGGCAAGCCAATTTCCAGCAGCTGAACTTTATTTGCCTGCCACAAATCCAGATAATTTTTGCCGCCACGATTAATAATCAGCTCCGGATTATTTGGAAAGGCTTTCGCGCAGGCATTTTTAACTTCGTCGCCAATTTCATAACAACAACTGCCGATTGAAGGCGCAATTCCTACAAGGCAATTTTCAGCGCGCGTGCCGAAATTTTTATTCATAGCCAGAAAAGTTTTAGCGGCAATTTTATTCAGTGTACCCTTCCAGCCGCCGTGAGCCAGCCCCACAGCGTGATTTTCGGTGTCAACAAACATAATCGGCACACAATCAGCAAAGCACAGCATCAGCGGCAAATTCGGCGTATTGGTGATTAGCGCGTCGGTTTCGGCAATTGAATCAGCATAATCTTTACTGCCTCGCCCGCGATGATTTTCATTGACAACGAAAATTTTATCGCCGTGAATTTGATTGGGCGTTACAATGTCTTCAAGCTCAAAGCCGAGCGATTTGATAAATTTTTGGCGATTGGCTAAAACATTTTCCGTGTTATCGCCAACGTGCAAACCTAAATTCAAGCTGTCGAAAGGCGATTCACTATAGCCGCCAAGCCGTGTAGAAATTGCGTGAATTATAAAGTCTTCAGGAAAAGTTGTAAATTTGCCGTGCCAAAGAGTTTCATTGCGTTTAATCAGATAACTCATGGAAAAAATCTCCCTTCGATTTTTAGGATTTAGGATTTAAGATTTAGGATTTAGGGTTTTTTCCCCTATTCACTAACTCCTAATTCCTAACTCCTAACCACAGACTCCGCAACGCTTGCAACCTTCAAAACAAGCCGGAGTCGCTTTCAAAATTGCCGCCCGCTCATATTCTGCGCGAAGATATTTTTGGCTAAATCCCATATCGAGATGGTTCCACGCGAAAATTTCTTCCGCCGCGCGTTCCCGCAAATATAAATTTTCGTCAATTCCCGCCTCGCGCAGGAGTTCAATAAATTTTTGTGGTGAATCCGATTGTAATACAAATTCAGCAATTCGTCTATCGCCACGCGCCAATATCGCCTGAACTTGCGCTGATTTTATCGACTCGGAAATTATTTCCACGCCTCGCATTTTCAATTTTTCGCGCAGGATTTTTAGCGCCGCGTTCAAATATTTTTTATCAGCCAGCGCCGCCCACTGAAACGGCGTGAAAGGTTTTGGCACAAATGGATTGACGCTTAAGGTTAATTTGCCCGCCACCAATTTCTTAAGCCGCGCCGATAAATCTGCTATCGCCGCCACATCCGATAATTCTTCGAACGGCAGACCAATCATAAAGTACAGCTTGAAATTTTTTATGCCCGCTGCAATTCCCATTTCCACAGCCGCGAAAATATTTTCTTCAGTGAGGTTTTTATTGATTACCGCGCGCATTTTTTCACTGCCGACTTCCGGCGCGACCGTTAAAGTTTTTAAGCCGCTCTTTGCCAATGCTTGAACCAATTCCGGTGTTACTGAATCTGCGCGAAAGGACGCTACAGACATTTCCAAGCCCGCGTCCAAAATATATTTGCACAACTCGTTGATTTGTGGATAATCCGAAATTGCCGCGCCCATTAATCCAATTTTTTTATTAAAAGGTTTTGCCGCGTCAACTTCTGCCTTCAAAACTTCCAATGAGCGATTGCGCGGGCGCCGAAAACAATATCCCGCCATGCAAAATCGGCAATGATGACCGCAGCCTCGCGCAGTTTCTATCAGGTACATATTAAATTCTGTGGCGTCAGTTATTATCACTGAATGCGCAGGAAATTCATCAAGATTTTTCAGCCATTGACGCGAAACTTTTTTAGGCATTGTCGGCACATACACGCCAGGAATTTTTGACAGCGCCGATAAAGTTTCTTGACGCGGTAAATTCTGCGTTAAAACGTCCATAACCGGCGGCATAATCATTTCGCCCTCGCCAATAATAAATGCGTCGAAAATTAACGACAGCGGCTCAGGATTGAAAGTCGCGCAGGGACCGCCCGCTATTATCAGCGGATCAAATTTAGTCCGCTCTGCCGCGCACGGATTTATTTTCGCCAATCTTAACATTTTTACCACGTTGAAATAATCTGGCTCAAATGACACGGCAAAACCTACCGCTTGAAATTTATTTAGCGGCGTCGCAGTTTCCACGCTCAAAATTTCCGGCAAAAAAAATCTTTCGCAAGCTGTATCTCGCCGCGAATTTAACATCTGATAAATTATGTGTATGCCTAAATTCGACATTCCCACATTGTAAAAATTTGGATACGCCAGAGCAAATCTGAACCTGCCGCCCGAATGTATAACGTAGCCCGTTTCTTGTCGCCGCATATTTCCTCCAAATGAAAAAGCGGGCAGAGATTTAAAAAATTTCTACCCACTGCTTATGTTTAAAATATTTTTTAACGAACAAAAACTCTATCAACAACCGCGCCTTCTTGACCGATAGCGCCAATATTTTGTCCATTCATAACAAATTGCGCAGCACCGGCATTTCCAAGCCTGACGTAAATATTTTCATTGCCATTCCAATTAAAAACTTGACCGGCATTAATCATACCCTCGTAAGCCAGAATGCCATCAACTACAACTCGAGTCCAGCAATCGGCGGAAAAAGTCGCTTGAAGATCTACGCCGGAGGCTACTGGCACAGGTTGAGGTTCAGGCGTTGGATTTTTAAAAATTTCTTGAGCGGGTGCAGGCGGTTGAGCTCCTTGCTGGGGTTGATAGTCAATCACCGGCGGTTCTTCATTGCCGTTGAAATTCAATAGCAATCCTCCTGCTAAAAAGGCAACTACGGCTACCACTGCTATTAAATATTTTCTTGGTATAAAAGCGGATTCATTATCTTCTTCTTCGGCCGGGGTATTTTCCAATTCAACAGTTCTTGACGCACGAACTTTTTTCATTGCTGAACTCATCGCGGTTATTTTGGATTTATTTTCAACGACGACTTCATTTGAAATTTCAGCTTCAGCATTCTTGTTTTCAAATTCAACAATCGTCGGAGAAATTTCAATTATAAATTGCTTAACGAGAGCTTCGCCGTCGAGATTTAAAAAATTCGCATAGTTTTTTATAAAACCCTTCGCGTAGACTTCGCCAGGCAGTTTATCATATTCGCCCTGTTCAATTGCTTCGATATAAAGAGCGCGTATACTTGTTTCTTTTTCTACATCTTGAACAGAAAGCTTTTGATTTTCACGTTCCTTGCGCAAAGTTTCGCCTATCATCGACAAACATCCCCTTTCAGCCGCTCATTATACACGAGCACTTGAATAATTGCAATAAAAAAACGGAAAGCGCCGAATGTAGCACTTTCCATTGAATTTATTTTGATGAAAATTTTTTAAGGTTGCGGAATACCTTCACCTAGCGTATAAAATTTCAGACTGTCAATTTTAAATGTTCCGCTCGTTGGTATGAAAACAATATCTCTGGAATTATCTCTAGGATAAATGCGCGCGGACATAACTTTTTCGCCGTCGTTAATGAAAATTTCGATTGAAGATCTATCCATGAAAATATGAAGTTTCATTTTATCTGCGGGCAAAATTGAACATTCGCGCTCGCCTTTGCCGCCTTCGCCGGATTTATCGCGATTGATTTTGAAAAGTTGCAAAGCCGCGTTGTACGTTAAAACAGTTTTTTCATCGGCAGAACTGCGCAGGTCAATTTCAAATTCTTCGGTAGCTTTCAAATCGATATTTACAATCAATTCGCCAATATCGCCGCTCACGCCCTCAAATTTCGTCGGCTCATAGAAAATTTTATCTTCATATGAAGTTTCAGAAATGCGCAGGCTTTCAAGTTCTTTAATCGGCGTGCTGTAAACTTTGCCGTCTTTAACGTGCAATTCGCGCGGAAGTGTCATCATTCCTGCCCAGCCGTCAGCTTGCTCGGGCATAGGACTAGCCCACATATCCAACCATGCCACCATTACAGTTCGACCGTCCGGAATTTGGGTAATTTGCGGCGCATAAAAATCGGAACCATAATCAAGCAAAGCAAATTCGCCGTGCGTATAAATTCCGGTGTCATAATCCAATTTGCCGATAAAATATCCGGATTGATAAACATTCATGTAATTGTTGATTTCGCGCTTAACGTCTTGCGGCGAGAAAATTAAAATGTCCTTGCCGTCGATATTCGCGAAATTTGGGCATTCCCACATTGAGCCTTGATTGCCTTCAGCGCGCGACATTATGCTTTTGAAATTCCAATGAATAATATCTTCGGATTCGTACAACAAAATTTGCCCCAAAAGTTTATCGGGCGTGCGTGAACCAACCACCATGTAATATTTATCGCCGTGTTTCCAAACTTTGGGGTCGCGGAAATCGCCGCCGTGTACTTGATCAGTTTCCGGCACTAAAATAATTGCGTTGTCGGGATATTTTTTGAAATTAACGCCATCTTCACTTACGGCAAAACATTGAACTTGAACATAATCAAAGCCAAGATCCGCAGTTTCAGGCGTGTGCATATTTCCCGTGTAAAAAACGTATAATTTGCCGTCTTTTTCAATACCGCAGCCGCTAAAGCAACCGTCGCGGTCGTAATCTTCGTCCGGCTTAAGGGCAATGGGTAAATGTTTCCAGTGAACTAAATCTTTGCTGGCGATGGAGCCCCAGTGCATAGGTCCCCAGTTTACCGAATAGGGATGATGTTGGTAAAACAAATGATAATCACCCTTGAAGTAGCAAAAACCGTTAGGGTCGTTTATCCAATTTTCGGGTGCGGCAATGTGGTATTTGGGATACCAGCGAATATTAGTAACGCTCATTAAATCAACTCCTACAAAATTAATTTCGCCGATTTTAACATAAGCAGTCAATCTTTTCAACCGGATTTACAATTTTTGAACCATTTTGCCATAGATATTATTTTTGCTAATCCAACCATTAACGTGACCGTGATTGTTGCTGATTTGAAAAGTGTTGCCGTTTTTCACGGCGGAAATTTTGTGCAGATAATATTTTCCTGCGACTTTGCAAAAAACCACGTCATTTTTTTTCAAGACAGTTTCAGCGGTGACTGGCTCAACGACTGCCGGTTGACCGGATTTTAAAATCGGCGTCATTGAGGAGCCAAAACCTATGAGTGTGACTGTTTCACCTGCGCGAAGATGATCCGCCGAAATTTTATTTTCTCTGCCGGTAAACATTATCGCCGCCTCCATTCAAAAATCTGTAGAAAAAATTTTAGGCTATGTTATAATACCTTTGCAAAAATTTCAATGAGGAGCGTTAATATGGATTTAAAGATAAATGAAATACTGCACGGCTTTAAGCTGAAAAAAGTTACCGAAGTTGCCGAAATAAGCGCGAAAACTTATGAATTCGAGCACGTTAAAACCGGCGCAAAACTTTTGTACGCCGCCGCTGAAGACGATAACAAAGTTTTTTATATTGGATTTCGCACGCCGCCCAAAGATGATACCGGCGTTGCTCATATTGTCGAACACAGCACGCTTTGCGGCTCGCGTAAATATCCGCTCAAAGAACCGTTTGTTGAACTTTTGAAAGGCTCAATGAATACTTTTCTTAACGCAATGACCTATCCCGACAAAACTGTTTATCCAATCGCCAGCCGCAATGACAAAGATTTTCGCAATTTGGAAGATGTTTACCTGGACGCGGTTTTTTATCCGGCGATGATTGACACGCCAGAAATTTTAATGCAGGAAGGTTGGCATTACGAAATTGAAAATGCTGACGCGCCTTTGACTTACAGCGGCGTAGTTTTTAACGAAATGAAAGGTGCATTGTCCGCGCCGGAAGATATTCTTGGCAGAAAATCTATGCACGAGATTTTTCCGGATAATTGCTACGGCTTCGAAAGCGGCGGCGACCCCGAGGCTATTCCAGATTTGACGCAGGAAGATTTTATCGCTTTTCACCAAAAATTTTATCACCCGTCGAATAGCTATATTTATCTTTATGGCGACCTTGACATTGACGAACAGCTTGCTTACATTGACGGCGAATATCTTTCCAAATTTGAGAAAATCGAAGTTGACAGCGCCATTTTGCCGCAGCCGATTTTTAGCGAAATGAAAAAAGTTGCCGATGTTTACCCAATTGGCGAAGAAGAAACTGCCAACGAAAAAACTTTTCATTCACTGAATTTGTTGATTGGCGATACGAGCGATTCAAAAAATCTGCTTGGCTTGGAAATTTTAAATCACGCGCTTTTTGTGACGCCCGCCGCGCCGCTAAGGAAAGCTATCATTGATTCTAAGCTCGGCAAAGACGTTGACAGCGGAATTGAGGGCGATGTGTGCCAGCCGGTTTTTACTGTGACCCTTAGCGGATCTGAATTTGAGCGCGCTGATAAATTTTACGACCTTGTTATCGGCGAAATGAAAAAACTTATCGCGCAGGGCATAGATAAAACTTTGCTGCAGGCGTCGATTAATGCGATGGAATTTAAACTGCGCGAAGCTGATTTTGGGTTGTTACCTCGCGGATTAATTTATGGCTTGCGTAGTTTGCGGACGTGGCTTTATGACGGCGACCCGAATATTTATCTGCGCTATGAAGATGATCTGCAGGCTGTCAAGGACGGTTTGAACAGCGGCTACTTTGAAAATTTGTTGCAGAAATATTTTATCGACAATCCGCACAAAGTTTTAATCACGCTTTCGCCGGATAAAAATATTGCCAAAAAACGCGACGCCGAACAAGCCGCTAAACTTGCTGAAGTTAAATCCAAAATGACCGACGCTGAAATTGCCGCAGTGATTGAAACTGCTAAAAATTTGAAAATTCGCCAGCAAAGCCCAGAAACGCCCGAGAATCTCGAAAAAATTCCGCTGATTAAAGTTAGTGACATTCGCAAAGAGCCGGAAAAATTGCCGCTGATTTTCCGCGATATTGACGGCACGCGCATTTTGTTTAGCAACGTCGATACGCACGGAATCATTTATCTCACGTTTTATTTCGACGCTTTGAAAGTGCCGCAGGATAAAGTTTTTTACGCGTTCCTGCTCAATGAATTAATCGGGCGCGTTGATACCCGCCAACATTCTTACGAGGAACTTGCAATTTTGGCTAATTTGCATATCGGCGGTTTGGGCAGCAGCCTTGTTGCCAATGTGAAAAAAGACGAGCCAAATTCTTTTATGCCGCATTTGAAAGTTTATGCTAAAGCTCTTGCGTCAAAAATTCCTGAAATGAGCGAACTTCTCAGCGAAATTTTCACTGAATCTATTTTCACGAATAAAAAACGCCTGCGCGAAATTATTGAAGAAGAGCAAATCGGAATTGAGCAGGGCATTCAAGGCAGCGCAAGTACGATTATTGGCGCGCGGTTGGCTTCGTATATTTCAATAGCAGGAGCGTATAACGATAGCGCGATCTTGCCTTTCAACGAATTTCTGAAGGATTTACTGAAAAATTTTGACGCGAAATTTGATGAACTTATCGACGAATTGACGGACGTTTATAATCGCCTGCTGAATCGCAACGGTTTAATTATCAGCGTCACGGCGACCGATGAACTTTACAGAGATTTTCGCCCGCTCTTGACAAAAATTATTAAATCTCTGCCGGTTGAGGAATATCCCATCGCTGAATATGATTATCCGCTCGTCGCGCAGAACGAGGGACTTTATTCTCAAAGCCGCGTGCAATTTGTCGGAAAGAGCGCTAACTATATAGGTCTCGGTTATGAATATACCGGCGCGCTTGGCGTTTTGGAAACGATTTTGCGCTATGAATATTTTTGGACGAAAATTCGAGTGCAAGGCGGCGCTTATGGCGCTTTTGTGAGTTTTGGGCGAAATGGCGCGATGATTTTCAGCTCATACCGCGACCCGAATTTAAAACGCACGCTGGATATTTTTAATGGCACGGCTGATTTTCTGAGGAATTTTGACATTACCGACCGCGAAATGGATAAATACATTATCGGCACAATGAGCAAATCTGACAAACCTTTGACGCCGTCTTTGAAGGGGCAACTTGCCGCCGAATTTTGCTTGAAGGGTATTACCTACGAAGACCGCCAAAAAGCCCGTACAGAGGCTCTGAACGCGCGACAAGGAGATATTCGCGCGCTTGCTGATTTAGTTGACGCTTGCATGAAGGAAAACTATTTGTGCGTTTTCGGCAATGAGAGCGTGATTAAAGACAACGCAGCCATTTTCAAAAATATTAAACCGGCAATTAAATGAGGTACTGATGTGAAGAAAAAAATTTTGATTGGCTTGTTAGGTTTGAGCTTGCTAAGCGGCGGGACGGTTGACGCGGCGCGATATTTTATGCAGGGCGAGGCTAAGGGCGTTAAAACTCCGTACGGCGATAACGTGAAGATTGGAAATTATGTGCAGGCGGGCGACGCTAAAATTTATTATGAAGTTTACGGCAAGGGCGAGCCGATTTTAATTTTGCACGGCGGCGGCGTTGGCAGCCCCTATGAAATGGGCAGGCTGCTTGACGATTTGAAAAAAAATCACAAGCTAATTGTAATGTCAGCGCGCGGGCACGGGCGCTCCGAAATTGGCAACACGCCTTTGACATATGAGCAAAAAGCCGATGACGCTATTGCAGTTTTGCGGGCGGTTGGTGAAAAGAAAGTTCAAATTATCGGTTTCAGCGACGGCGCGTATACTGCCTATAAAATTGCGGCAATGTACCCAGAGCAAGTTGAAAGGATTGTTGCGATAGGCGCGGGCACTTTGGAGGCTGGCTTTTTCGGCGACAGTATGCGCCTTGAAGATTTGGCGGCGATTGATGCTGATTTTATTGAATATGAAAAATCGATTATGCCCGAACCTGAACGCTGGCAGGAATTTTGCAACAAGTACATTTATTTTTGGCACAATCTGAGCGTCGGCAAAGAAACTTTCAATGCGATAAAATGTCCGGTGTTGTTAATTGTTGGTGACGAAGACGATCACGCGCCGGTGATTACAGTTTTGCAGGCTCACCAAATGATTTACAATTCGCGGCTGTGCGTCATTCCCAAAGCGTGGCATTCGGCTTTTCTTAACAATTATGAAATGACGGCGCAGGCGATTTTACCATTTGTAAATTCTAAGCTGGAAGATTTAAAGCCCAGCAAGAAAGTAGAATACAATTCAAGACAGGAGAGTTAACATGAAGAAGACGATTTTTACAGGCGCGGGCGTGGCGATTATTACGCCGTTTGACGAGGGCGGCAAAATTAATTTTGAGGAACTTGGTAAAATTATCGACAACCAAATTTCCAAAGGCACTGACGCGATTATCATTACCGGCACGACGGGCGAATCTGCAACTTTGGACGACGAAGAACACAAAGCCGCGATTAAATTTGCTGTGGAGGCTGTGAATAAGCGCGTCCCTGTCATTGCGGGCACTGGCTCAAATGATACCGCCTATGCAATTCAACTTTCTCAGTACGCGGAAAAAGTTGGTGCAGATGCTTTGCTTTTGGTTACGCCCTATTACAACAAATGCACTCAGAATGGTTTGGTCGCTCATTACACGAAAATTGCCGATAACGTCAGCATTCCCATGATTGTTTATAATGTTCCGAGTCGTACGGGCGTTGCAATTAAGCCGGAAACTTACGCGCGCCTTGCTGAGCATAAAAATATTGTTGCGGCGAAGGAAGCTAACGGCGATTTGTCAGCGATTTTAAGAACGCGTAGACTTTGCGGCGAGGAACTTGCAATTTATTCCGGCAATGACGATCAGATTGTGCCGATTTTGTCATTGGGCGGCAAGGGCGTAATTTCTGTTTTGTCGAATGTTGCGCCGAAGGATACGCATTTAATTTGCCAACTGTACTTTGAAGGGAAAGTTGAAGCGGCGGCGAAATTGCAAATCGATTACAGCGATTTAATTGACGCGCTCTTTTGTGAAGTAAATCCAATACCAGTCAAAGCGGCGATGAAACTTTTGGGCTGGAATGTTGGAAGAGTAAGAATGCCGCTCAGCGAAATTGAATCGCAACATTTAGAGCAAATTAAAGCAGCTTTAATAAATCACAAATTATTGGAGGCTTGAAAATGAAAAAATATATCGCCGAATGTATTGGAACTATGACGTTAGTTGTTTTAGGTTGTGGTACGGCCATGCTTGTTGGTTGTAACGCAGTAATGGGCGGCGGTTACATTTTAACGGCATTTGCATTTGGCTTATCGATAGTGGCAATGGCTTATTCGATTGGAAATATTTCCGGCTGTCATATCAATCCGGCGGTATCGTTGGGCGTTTTGTTAAGTGGGCGTATGAGCGGCAAAGATTTTGTTTATTACGTTATCGCGCAGTGCATAGGTGCCTTGATTGGCGCTGAACTTTTGGCGACAATTTTTGTAATGGGCAATGTACCGGATATGACGGGCGGTTTAGGTACTAATGGGCTTGCAGGCGTTAATGGCAGTGCGGTAGCGGGCTTGTTGGTTGAGATTGTGCTGACATTTATTTTTGTGATAAATATTTTGGGCGTTACTTCTCCTAAAGCAAATCACGGCTCATTTGGCGGCTTAGTGATTGGTTTGACTTTGGTTGGCGTACACATTTTAGGTATCGGATTAACGGGAACTTCGGTAAATCCGGCTCGCAGTTTTGGTCCGGCGGTTATAGCAATGATTGGCGGTAATGGCGCGCCGATTGAATGTTTACCGGTATTTATTTTTGGTCCATTGATTGGCGCTGCATTGGCGGCTGTTATTTACAGGGCTCTCGAATAAAATTTTGGAGGTTTTAAAATGGACATTTCGCGCAGAGATTTATTGAAAATGGCGGGAATTGCGGCTATCGGCAGCACGGTGGGCGGTCTGCAAGTTGCAGAGGCTGAAACTTTTACCACAAGAAACGTTCGAATAACCAAGCAAGCGCCGGTAGTTGGTAGCAAATTGGTTGAAAATCCGACTGGTTCGGCGGCGAAAGTTTATTTTACTCGCACGATTAACACTGAAAATTTGATTCGGCTGTACAAGTTAATTAACAATGAAATTTATGGTCGGGTTGCGATAAAACTTCACACGGGCGAACCGCACGGTCCAAATATTTTACCGCGTGATATGGTTCAGAAGTTCCAGGCGCAAGTTCCCAATTCAAATATTGTTGAGACAAACACGCTTTACGGTGGCGCGCGTTATACTACAGCCGGTCACCGCGAAACTTTAAAAACTAACGGCTGGACTTTCTGCAACGTTGACATTATGGACGAAGATGGCGATTTTGTTTTGCCGGTTCGCAATGGCATTCACTTGCAGGAAGTTGCTATGGGACAGAATATGGCATATTACGATTCTATGATAGTTTTGACGCATTTTAAAGGTCACGCGATGGGCGGATTTGGCGGCAGTTTGAAAAATATTGCTATTGGTTGTGCCAGCGGGCAAGTTGGTAAAAAGCAAGTTCACGGTTATACTGGTGATGAAATGCCGCCGCCTGGTCCGATATGGTTCGACGGTACTATGCCGCTCAAAGATCAATTTATGGAGCGCATGGCTGATAGCGGAAAGGCAACCTGTGACTTCTTCGGTAAACATATTGTATTTTTAAATGTTATGCGCCGAATGAGCGTTGACTGCGATTGTGCCGGTACTTCTGCTGCCGAACCGACTATTGGTGATATTGGAATTTGCGCGTCAACTGATATTCTTGCAATCGATCAAGCTTGTTGTGATTTGGTTTATAATTCTTACAGCAATCACGACCTGGTTGAACGTATCGAATCTCGCGCAGGACTCCACCAATTAGCCGCTATGGCAAATCTCAAAATGGGTAACCCCCAATATGAACTTCTTGAGGTAGTTTAATGTTTTTTTAACGCATTTCTTTCTTTTACACCAAAGAAAGAAACGCTGAAGCAAAGAAAGAAAAGTTTCGCGCAAGAGTCGCATCACGCGACTCGGCGCGGGAGCCGCTCATCCTTGAGCGGCTTTTTTTATATGCTAAACAAAAAGATTAGTCTTCAACAATGTTAAGAGCGCCGACCGGACATATCTCTGCAATTAGCTCCCAGTCTTCAGCGCATTTTTCATCAATCACAATTTCGCCGTCTACAAATTTTATTCCGCCATTTTCACATTCCGTCGTACATTGCCCGCACCGCACGCAATTTTCTTTATTGTATTCAATCATAAGCAAAAAAAACGCCCTGACAAATTTGCCAGAGCTAAATATTTATAAGGTTGTGATAATCTGATAAGCTTTACATCATACCAGGCATTCCGCCCATTCCACCAGGCGGCGGTGGCGGTGTCGGTTCCGGTTTATCCGCAACTAATGTTTCTGTTGTCAAAACCATTGCCGCAATACTCGCCGCATTTTGCAACGCCGAACGCGTCACTTTTGCAGGATCAACAATACCGGCTTTAATCATATCGACAATTTCATTTGTAAGAGCATTGAAGCCCAAACCTTTGCCAGCTTTCTTAACTGCCTCAACAACTACACTGCCTTCCTGTCCGGCATTATTGGCAATCTGACGAACCGGTTCTTCAATAGCGCGTTTTACAATTTCAACACCGACTTTAGCGTCGCCTTCAAGTTTAATTTCGTCAAGAGCTGGCAAAATATCAATAAAGGTCGTGCCGCCGCCTGCTACAATACCTTCTTCAACAGCTGCGCGAGTCGCGTTCAATGCATCTTCAATGCGCAGTTTCTTTTCCTTCATCTCAACTTCAGTTGCCGCGCCAATTTCAATGACTGCCACGCCGCCAGAAAGTTTTGCAAGGCGTTCTTGAAGTTTTTCTTTATCAAAATCGCTGGTGGATTCACTGATTTGCTTTTTAATCTGCGCAACGCGGAATTCAATAGCTTTTTTGTCGCCCGCGCCGTCAACAATCGTGGTTTCTTCTTTTGTCGAACGAATCTGTCGCGCAGTGCCGAGATCTTCAAAAGTCACGCTTTCAAGTTTGCGTCCAACTTCCTCACTAATAACTGTGCCGCCGGTTAAAATTGCAATATCTTCAAGCATAGCCTTTCTTCTGTCGCCAAAACCAGGTGCCTTAACAGCAACAGCTTTGAAAGTGCCGCGAAGTTTATTAACAACGATAGTAGCAAGAGCTTCGCCGTCAACATCTTCAGCAATAATTGCAAGCGGTCTGCCCATCTTAACAATCTGCTCAAGAATCGGCATAATGTCGGCAATTGAAGAAACTTTTCTATCAGTCAACAAAATGTATGGGTCATCAAGAACTGCTTCCATCTTGTCCGCGTCAGTCACCATGTAAGGCGAAATGTAGCCGCGATCAAATTGCATACCTTCAACAACCGTCAAATTAGTTGTCATAGTCTTGGACTCTTCAACTGTGATAACGCCGTCTTTACCGACTTTTTCCATAGCGTCGGCAATCAAGTTACCAATTTCTTCGTCGCTTGAGGAAATTGCCGCAACCTGCGCGATAGCGTCGCGAGTTTCAACTTTTTGTGCGGCATTTTTAATTTCTTCGACAAGTTTCTTAACGGCGGCTTCGATACCTTTTTTAATAATCATCGGGTTAGCGCCGGCCGCAACGTTTTTCATACCTTCACGGATAATTGCCTGCGCGAGAAGTGTAGCAGTGGTAGTACCGTCACCGGCAACGTCATTAGTTTTCGTGGCAACTTCTTTAACAAGCTGCGCACCCATATTTTCAAAATGATCTTCAAGCTCAATGTCGCGTGCAATGGTTACGCCGTCATTAGTGATTGAAGGTGCACCAAATTTTTTCTCAAGTACAACATTTCTGCCTTTCGGACCAAGTGTAACTTTTACAGCATTAGCAAGAGCGTCAACGCCACGACTGAGCGCGCGGCGTGCTTCTTCATTAAACAAAATTTCTTTTGCCATTTATAAAATTCCCTCCGAGTTTACTAAATTAAATAATCGCTAAAATGTCACTTTCGCGAATTATGAGATATTCTTTATCGTCCACTTTGACTTCGCTGCCCGCATACTTATTAAAAATAATATCGTCGCCAACTTTAACTTCGGGAACGGCGCGCGTGCCATTGTCCAAAAGTTTGCCAGTGCCGACCGCAATAACTTTGCCTTTCTGCGGTTTTTCTTTTGAAGTCTCCGGCATAATAATTCCGCTCTTAGTCTTAAGTTCAACTTCGGCAACTTCATACTATCTAGCCTCCCAAATGATTTACGTTGCTTTCATTTCTTGAAAACGGCTATATAATAATTCCTTTTAGACAAAATGTCAAGGGCTAATATTTTAACAGCGGCGGCGCTCTCCTTTTTACAAAAAATAGTTATCAAAAACCGTACTCGGTAAAATTGACGTTAAATTTTCCATTAATCCCAAATTCCGCAAGACCCCTTGTGGGTCGCAGTGGAATTATCAAAAAAAAAAAACAACTTACCTGCAAAACACTTAAGTCACGAAAGAAAATTGCCGATAAATCTTTTGAAACAAGTAAAATTCTTGTGAATGTAAAATCTCGGGTAAAAATAAATGATTTAGCCGGTGCGTTTTGGCTAAATCGGGTTCTTTGTAAATTGAATATCAGACTCATACAAAAAAAGCGGACAATTTAGATCCGCTTATTTATCCAAGACTAATGGGTAAATCTTCGCGTCGGGCGCTAAGTGCACGGCGTTTCGTTTTGAATTTGGCGACGGTCATTTTCAGGCGGAGATTTGCTTATTACATATAGGCGGGAAGGAACTCGCTAAAAAAGGATAACGTTATTTAAGCCAAGGAGGAAACTTAAAATGGCAATGGTAGTAAAAAACAACATGAGTGCAATTAACACGCTCAACACACTTAACAAAAATACGAGCGCGTTGCAAAAGAGTCTGCAAAAAGTCTCCAGCGGTATGAAAATCAACTCTGCGCAGGATGACGCTTCGGGTTATGCTATTTCAGAGCGTATGCGCGTAATGATTAGCTCACTCGATCAGGCTAACCAGAACACTCAAAACGGTTCGAGTCTTATGAAAGTCGCTGAGGGCGCTGTTTCCAATACTGTTGAAATCCTCAAGACTCTCAAACAAAAAGCTATTGACGCGGCGACCGACACCAATACCGAAAAGAAATTGACCAGTTCGTTGACCAAATCGACGATAACGCATTGGTTACTTTCAATGGCAAATATTTGCTCGACGGCTCCAAAACCCCGAGCGGCAAAGCGACCTATGGCTCTATGACTAATGAAGCGCTCGCTGAAGGAACAAGTGCGCTTACCAAACTTACCGAACTTTACGCTCGTAACGGCGAACACCTCGTTATCGAATCCACTGACAAAGTTACCGTTTCTTATGTTCAGGGCGGTAATACCTATGTCACCACTTTTGCAGTTGGCGATAATAATCTTGGTGAAATTTTCCGCAAGGCTGAAGATCTTGACCAATCTAGTCAACTCTTCGCAACAACCAAAAATGAAGACGTTGCTCAAGCTGAAGGACTTATCACCGCCGCAACCGATAAGACAGTTGTTGATAATGCGGTAGCTTATTTGAAGGATGCTTTAAATATGAATGTGGCCGCTGAACCTGCTGCGACTAGTGCAACTGGAATAACAGATGGCACCAAATTCTTAACGCTGGTTGCAGATCCGTCTACTACTACCGATTTGGCAGACGATTTGATTCTTTCAGCAGGTGATAATACTGATACCGGCGATGTTGTCACATTTTTGAGTAATACCGGTATAGCTTCTGGCACGCTCACTGGCTCATATGACGGTGAGCTTTTCCAAGCAGTTAAGGATGCCCTAAATAATTACAATACTATAGTAAAGAAAATTGGTTCCGTTTCATCTTCTTCGGGGGCCGCCTATAACTTGCAGCAGGAGCTTGTAACACAATTTGGGACTACTGCTAATTGGGATGGCAATTTGGAAACTATTAATGTCTATAAAGACAAAATCTATGCCAGTGAAAATAGTACTTTGATTGGTTATTACGAAGAATATGTTAATGCTAATGCGCAGATGGCGGAAGCAAAAACTGAATTAGACGCGGCAGTCAGAACCTACAATGAAGGACTTGCAGAGTTGGATGCTCTTCTCCAATTGCAAGGATTAGAAAACGCTAAAAATGCCTATTCATTGGCTGTTGACAGTTATATTTCCAATTTGACAGGACAAATGACCGGTGCAACAGCTGGCACGTTTACGCTTGGGATTACTTCTTCCAATAACAAACCACTGACTTATGTTGCCGATAATGAATTGACCGATGCCGAAAAATCTTCTCAAATTAAAGCTATTACTGATGCCCTTAAATATCAGCTCAATAAAATTCTTGATGATAATTCGCTTGATCTTGTAGGTCTTGCTGCATCCAAATTAACTAGTATTACTTCTGCTAGTGATGCAGCAGATGCTGCTAATGTCGATGGTAGTACAGGAGCGCTCAGAGATTTGCTTGCCAAACTGAGCTACACGAGCAGTGAGACAACACCAACCACAGACGCAGCAACTAAATGGGACGGAAGTGCTACTCCGGCAACTTTAGAAACGTTACCTTCAGCTTCAATATTGTCAAGTGCCGCATTTGGCGTTAAGAATGCAGCATCTACACTGGGCAGCTCTACGGCAACCGTTGCTGCAAAATATTCCAAATATCTTGCGCTAGCTCAAAAAGACACACTTGCCAATTTCAGCGGTCCCGCGCTTTTAACAGGCTCACAGGTCGGCGTTGACGCAACCAATCACCTTGTAACTACGCCGGACGGCAAAGCGGGTTTGACAATCACCGCGGCACAATCTGGCTTAGATGGTCAAATCGCTGGCTTCTCAATCAGCATTTCCGACGCTGAAGGCAATGTTCGTAAATCAGTCGATACCGCGCTTAATTCCTGGACGGTTCTCAATTTCGCGCGTAATGAATCTGTCGAAGATAACGCTCTGAAAATCCACATCGGCGCGGCTGCAAGTCAATCAATTTCTGTTGGTTTGGCTGATATGCGCGCTCATGCTCTCGGACTTAAGGGCAACGACGGCAAAGTTGTTGACGTTTCCACTCAGGCTAATGCAAATGCGGCAGTCGCAGTATTCAACAACGCATTGCAGAAAGCTCTTGACCAGCAAACCACAATCGGCGCTATTGAGGCAAGACTTGAATACACTGCAAGCAACTTGACAGTATCTAGCGAAAATGTCCAGGCGGCTGAATCGGTTATTCGCGATGCTGATATGGCTAAAGAAATGACCAATTACACGAAGAACAACGTACTCTTGCAGGCGGCTCAATCAATGCTTGCGCAGGCTAACCAGAACTCCAGCGCAGTACTTAGCTTGCTCCAGTAATTTAACATTTGATAACGACCGCTTGATTAAAAATCTCGCGGCGTAAATAAATAGCCCCGCTTGCGAGGGCTGAATAACCTCCATTTAAAGAGGCTCTTATGGTAGTAAAAAAACTTTTATAGGACGTTCGGTTTAACTACGGCGACCTACGAGCAAAAAACCGCTAGCTTCATCTGGAGTAGGCGGTTTTTCTGCTTTTGCAATCATCTTATCATTGTTTCATAAATTAGTTGATACTGCGAATTTGCTGACGAGCGGATTTGCGTATCATAAATGTTCTTGACACCATTGTTTTGTTAGTCCTTCTTGTTTTATCGAGAAGGATTTTTTTTCGCCCGTCATAAAGATTTTCCGGAAATTTGCCGATAAATTATTAAATGTTGCCAATTAAAAAGCCGCGTGGTAAAATGCGGCTGAGAATGGAAATTTTTCAAGGAGGGGGATAAATTATGGCGATTCAAAATGTGATTCAGCACGCGCCACTTGACGGCGGGCTTGGAATGACAATGATGCAGAGTAACCGCTCCGCTATTAACAACGGCAGTATGGCTACCTCTGAAAGAATGTATGCCGCGCGCGATCCTGTTTCAAATTTCGGTACTGAAGTGCATGTAGGGCGCGGACAATTCAGTCAAGCTAGCAGAGAAACTCTTGAAATTTCGGTCGAAAGTATTTCGCGCGCTATGCAACAGGACGATGAATTTGAAGCGTCGAAAATTGGCGAATATTCAGCGCAAGGTCCAACCGGTTTTCAAGATTACAACGATCGTTCTTACCAAACACAACAGCAAATCGTAGCCAAGGCTTATGAATATTTTCAGAATTACAGCCAGCTCGCGTAATAAGTCGTTTTTGTTATCGGCATTTCTTTCTTTTTGTAAAAAGCAAGAAACGCCTGCGCGGTTTGCGAAAGCAAAGCGTGCTCTTTAGTACAAAGAAAGAAAAACGAAATAGGATCGATCGTGCGAGATCAGACAAGAGCGATTAAGAAATTGATAGTAGCCGCGCAAATTTTCAATCCTGAAAATGGCGCGGGAGCGCTCATCCTTGAGCGCTCTTTTTTTATTTTGTAGAAAGTTTCGCGTTGAAAACAGCAATTTCCTCTGCTGTAAATTCTGTTCGCATTGACTTCCAGCGATCATGTAGCCAAAACCATTCCGCAGGATATTTGCGAATGTGATTTTCAGTCAAAGTCGCCAATTTCTGCGTCATTTGATAAATATCTGCGCGCTTATCTGCAGTCTTTTCAACGTATAGCGGCGATTGTATTTCCAATGTGTGACTGCCATCTGAATTTTTGTGCATAAACGCCGGAAATATCGGCACGCCTTTAAATCTGGACATAGAGGCCGCGCCTGTTACATAATTCGTCGCCCGATTAAAAAATTTAACCACAACGCCATCATGCCGCCCAACGTCTTGGTCCATTATCAGCCCAATAAAATGTCCTTCATCCAGCATTTTATACATTTCGCGGACGCCACTCCGATAAGTTATGTGCATTCCTATCAGAACTCGGTATTCATTGATAAATTTGTCCGTGCCTTCAGATTTTTGCTTTTTCGCCACGCCAACCAGCGGAATGCCATTTTGAGCAAACGCCCCGCCCATTAGCTCCCAATTATCGCTGTGGCTTGTCATTATCACCGCCCCGCGCCCTTGCCTGTCGCTGTTAATGTAATTCGTTAAATGTTCCAAACCAATAATTTTAACGTGGCTTTGCATATCTTTTTTCAGTTTCGGAAAACTCATCACTTCGATAAAAATTGAGCCAAAATTGACAGCGCTTATTTTCGCGATATTTTTTGCAGTTTCTGCGTCTACGCTCAAACATTGCTGAATATTCTCCTGCGCGAGAATTTTTCTTTTTCGCGGAATGAACAACCACAAAAATTTAGCAAAGACTTTTCCAATTGACAGCGCGAAATCAAATGGCAGACGGCAAATTATCCAACTTAAAAATTTCAAAATGGCGTAGCTGATAAAAAATCCCCCTTAAACTAAATAAAGCCCGAGTAAGGCTCGGACTTCATTACATTGGATTATCGGCAAAAATATATGCAGAACTACTCGCACACCGCCGATCGGATCTTTTAAGCTCTGGCAGGACGGTGTTTAGCAAAGCAGTCGCGGCAGTAAACCGGACGCTCATTGCGCGGCTCAAACGGAACTTCAGTTTCTTTGCCGCAGTCAGCGCAAACGACGGTAAACATCTGGCGATGTTCGCTACCATCACGGTTACGACGGCGCTTGTCACGGCAATCACGGCAGCGGGTAGGCTCATTTTCAAAGCCTTTTTCCGCGTAAAATTCCTGTTCGCCTGCGCTGAAAATAAATTCTTTGCCGCAGTCTTTGCATACGAGAGTCTTGTCTTCGAAAGTCATTAAAATAATCTCCTTACATACTAAAAAACTTCCAGCGATTAAGCCGATACCTTCAACTTAACGCCCGCATATTATATCACGGCTCGAAAAAAAATCAAGCAAATTAAAAACGCCGATAATCTGAAAGTATCAGTATCGGCGAGACTTTTTTATTAAATCCAGAAACTTTTTTAGTCGAGAACCAACGCTTTATTTTTGAGAATTTCCACACCTGGCGCGCAGGCTCCGCAATCGCAGAATTTAGCGCCACTGGCTTTAAGTTCGTCAGCATGCGCCGCAAAGCCTTTAGCATTTTCACCAAAAATTTTTGCCGCCTGTTCAGAATGCGCAAATGCAACTAAGTTGTCAATCTCGGTAATATCGCTTTCGAGCTCAGCAATAAATTTCTGAGCCGCCGCTTTTTCGCCCGCAGTTCCAACAGCATCAAGCCACTCTTGCCCAACGGCTTTCAAGCCGGAATAACAACTTGGCGCGCTAATCATTTTCTTGGTAAGTTCGATAATGTCACCCTTTTTCAAAATAAACACTCCTTTTTTTAGTGGTTAGTGGTTAGAGATTTTTCACTAATCCCTAATCACTAAAACCTAATCACTCTCTTCGCAACGGCAAGCATTAATTTAATTCGGTTAAGCTGATTAACTTCCGAAGAACCGGCGTCGCAGTCAATCGCCACAATATTAGCGCCACTGTAACTTTCGCGCAGATTGTGCATTACGCCCTACAACCGAACGGCTGAAGGCAAACGATATTGTTAACGCCTTCTTCGATAAGCTTAACCATTTCGCCCGTAAGAAACCAACCTTCGCCCGCCATATTCCCAACGCTAACGTGCCTTTCAGCAAGCCGCGCAGTGTCTTTAATTGAATAAGGCGCGCGGAAATGATTTGAATCTTTGAGCGCATTTTTCATCGGACGGCGGAAAAATTCTATGAGCTGAATAAAAATTTCGCCGAAAAGTTTATCCTTGTTACTGCCGCCCAAAAGTTTTTGACGCGCGATCTCGTCATACGCCGAATACAAGAAAAAATCTACAAAGTCTGGCATAACAACTTCCGCGCCCTCTTGAGCAAGAATTTTTTCCAGCTGATTATTTGCGACCGGATGATATTTAACCAAAATCTCGCCGACAATTCCAACCTTCGGCTTGTCGAGGTTTTCGTCAATTTGTATTTCGTCAAACTGCGCGACAATCCTTTTAACATTGCGGCGAAAAGTTAAATAATTTCCGTTAACCAAATCAGCCTTAGCCAGCGCCATCCAATTATCGTAAAGTCGGTCAGTTTCGCCCGCGTGAATTTCATAGGGACGCATGCGATTTGAAACATTCATTAACAAATCGCCATAAACCGCAGCCTTAATCGCGTCCATTAAACAATCGCGGCTCAATTCAAATGCGTCAGTTTCATCGGGCAAACCATAACACGCGAAAACCGGCACTTGACCAAAACCGGCAAATTTCAAAGCGCGCCGCAAAACAGAAATATAATTCGTCGCACGGCACGCGCCGCAAGTTTGAAACAGCACAATTGAAGTATTATCCACGTCATAGTCACCGGATTTGAGCGCGCTAATCAGCTGACCGATAACCACGATAGCCGGATAGCACATATCATTATTGACGTAGCGTAAACCCAAATCAATTGCGGCTTTGTCTGGCAATGCGGGAATTTCAATTCGATAGCCGTACTTTTTTAACACAGCTTGAATCAGCTCGAAATGTATGGGCGCCATTTGCGGAGCTAAAATTGTGTGTGTTTTTTTGCAATCGGCGGTAAATCTCGGACGCGGTTTCATTTCCACCGGCTGATAAGCAACTGGAATTTTCCGCTTTAACGCCGCTAACAATGAACGCAGTCTGATTCGAGCCGCGCCCAAATTTGAAACTTCGTCCAGCTTAATCATTGTGTAAATTTTTCCGTGCGCTTCAAGAATTTCTTTGACTTGCTCGGTAGTTATCGCGTCCAAGCCACAGCCAAATGAACTTAGCTGAATCAATGTGACGTTAGGATTTTCCGCCGCGAAATGTGCCGCGTGATAAAGCCGCGCGTGATAACTCCACTGATTGACAAATGAAATTGTTTCAGATTTTGTTGGCAAGTGCGAAATCGAATCCTCAGAAATTATCGGCAGGTCGTAAGATTGAATCATTTCAGAAATGCCATGATTAATTTCCGGATCAATATGATATGGACGCCCGACGAGCAGAATTGCTTGTTCGCCGGTTTTTTTTATGCGCGCCAAAACCGATTCGCCAAAATTCATAATATCGTGCCGATAATTATTCAGTTCAATCTCCGCTGCGTCTACCGCATTTTCAATTTCTCGCGCAGAAATATTTTCAGTGCGTAATTCTTCAGCTAGCCGCTTTTTTAATTTTTTCATATCGTGAACTGGCAAAAATGGCTGAATGAATTTGATATTTTTTTCGCGCAGAATGTCCATATTGCCGCGGATGTTTTCTGGATAACTCGCCACAATTGGGCAATTATAAAAATTGTCGGAGCGCGTATCGAAATTGTATGGCTCGCATGGATAAAAAATTTTCTCAACGCCGCGCTCTATCAAATCCATAATATGACCGTGCGCCAATTTCGCCGGATAACAAAGCGAATCGCTCGGAATAGTCGCCATTCCCTTATAAAAAAGTTCAGCGTTCGATTTACCCGACAACTCAACGCGATAGCCCAGCGCCGTGAAAAACGTATGCCAGAATGGATAATCTTCATAAATATTCAAAACGCGCGGAATACCGATAACGCCGCGAAAAGCTTTGTCCTGCGCGAGAGGTTGATAATCGAAAACGCGCTTGTATTTATAGGCATAAGTATTTGGAATTTCAGCTGAAGTTTTCGGTTTGCCACCAACGCCGCGCTCGCATCTATTTCCGGTAAAAAATTTACCGCCGTCAGGAAATTTCTGCATAGTTATCAAACAATTATTGCCGCAACGCCCGCATCGGTAGGACTTTGTCACAATTTCAAAATTTGTCAATTCAGCCGCAGTTAGCAGTTTAGTGGTTAGTGAAAAGTGGTTAGTGGTTAGTGATTCAAGAGCGATAATCGCCGCGCCATAAGCACCCATTAAACCCGCAATGTCCGGACGAATAACTTTCTTGCCGAGAATTTCTTCAATCGCACGCAAAACCGCGTCATTATAAAAAGTCCCGCCCTGCACTACAATATTTTCGCCGAGCTCATCAACATTTTTCAGCTGCATAACTTTGAACAGCGCATTTTTTATAACCGACAAAGCAATTCCCGCCGAAATATCGTTAACGCTCGCGCCTTCTTTCTGTGCCTGCTTAACTTTCGAGTTCATGAAAACTGTACAGCGCGTCCCTAAATCCACTGGCGCATTTGCAGTCAAAGCCTTATTCGCAAAATCGCCTACGCTCATATTCAAGCCCTGCGCGAAATTCTGAATAAAGCTGCCGCAACCCGCGCTGCAAGCCTCATTCAGCGTAATGTTGCCAATCGTGCCGTCCTTGACAAAAAAGCATTTCATATCCTGCCCGCCAATATCCAGAACGAATGAAACCTCGGGGCAAAATTCTTGAGCCGCGCACAAATGAGCGAAAGTCTCAACTTCAGAGCCGTCAGCGTGCAAAGCCGCCTTGACAATCTGCTCGCCATAACCCGTCGTAAAAACTTTGCCAATTTCAACGCCCGCCGGAAGATCTTTATAAAGCTCTCTGATTTGCTCAATCACAGTTTTAAGCGGCGAACCACCATTAGATTTGTAATCAGTGTAAAGAATTTCTTTGTCTTTGCCAATCGCGCAGATTTTAGTCGTGGTCGAACCGGCGTCAATTCCAATAAAAATTTTGCCGTGATAATTTCTCAAATCGCCGCGCTTAACCTTAGCCGTATCGTGGCGCGTGCGGAAATTTTTATAATCTTCACCACTGCTGAACAGCGAATGCAAACCACTTTTCGCTTTTCCCTTATCACTTGTCAATGACAAAGATTTTTCCAATTCGGCAATTGAAATTTTCTTAGCTTCGTCACTTAGCGCAGCTCCGGCGGCTACAAAATAATTTCCGTTATCGGTATTGACAACCTGCTCTGGCGTAAGTTTCAGCGTATCGACAAATCTTTTCTTGAGCTCCGGCAAAAAATGTAAAGGTCCGCCCAAAAATGCCACAACGCCATCAATCGGTCTGCCCTGCGCGAGATTACCGATTGTCTGATTGACTACTGCTTGAAAAATCGACAGAGCAATATCAGCTTTTTTCGCGCCGTCATTCATTAGCGCTTGAATATCAGTTTTGGCGAAAACTCCACAGCGCGACGCAATTGTATAAATCTGTTTGCCTTTTTCAGCCAGCGCATTTAAACCAAGCGCGTCAGTCGATAGCAAAGCCGCCATATGATCGATAAATGAGCCAGTGCCGCCCGCACATACGCCGTTCATTCGAACTTCCGGCGCGCCCTTCAAATAAATAATTTTTGCGTCCTCACCTCCTAGTTCAACGACAGTATCAGTTTTTGGAATAAATTCTTCAACGGCAGTTTGGCAGGCGATAACCTCTTGCACGAAAGGCAGAGAAATTTTTTTAGCAATGCCCATGCCCGCCGAACCCGCAAGCGCAATTTTAAATTTTGTTTCGCCAACAATATTTTTTAGCGTCGTCAAAGTATTTATAAGCGCGGAGCTGATTTCCGAAAAGTGCCTTGAGTAATCCTTATGAATAACTTTTTTATCGTCGTCCATGACAACGCACTTAATCGTCGTCGAACCGATGTCAATTCCGACTTTCATTATAAAATCACCTCTGGCGCAATTCTATAATTCACCGCCGCCCTTGTCAATGAAACTGATTCACGCTATACTAATTTAAAAATTTCGGGAGGCGAGCCAATGAATTATCGCGAATTGTGGTTTCAACATAATTCTTCAAATCACGGCTGGTATACCTGCGCGATGTGCGGAAAAAAAATTCGCAAGGCAGATGTGGATATTGATCATATCATCCCGCAGAAATATGGCGGCGCAGATGAACTTTATAATTTGCAGTGTCTTTGCAAACATTGTAACCGCTCAAAGCAGGCAAAATTGCGCGGCGTGGCAAAAAATTTGATTAAGCACAATGTTAAGCGCGTTGTGAAAAAAGTTGTTGAGCATGTCAAATCTAAATTTAAATAATTGGAGGGAAAGACTTTGCAAATTCAACGTGGCACGCGCGACAAACTCGAAAAATATTTTGACGTTAACCGCCCAATTACCTTGACGCTGCAAATAAAAGGCGCGGCGGTTTATGACTTCAGCTGTTTTGGAATTGACAAGGACGAAAAACTTTCTGACGATCGCTATATGATTTTTTACAATCAGCCTGCGTCGCCAGCAAATGAAATTGCCTACAAAGAAATTGGTGAAGGCGCTGAGTTTTCGCTTAATCTTAGTAAATTGCCCGCGCAAATTAAAAAATTAGTTTTCACCGGCAGCATTGACGGCAACGGTACTATGGGCGAAATTTCCGCGCACAAAATTTCTATCGCGCAGAGCGGCAAAGAAACTGTCACAGCGAATTTTACCGGCGCAGATTTTCAACAAGAAAAAGCTGTAACTTCATTGGAAATTTATTTTAAAGACAGCTGGCGATTTAATGTTGTGGCGCGCGGTTTTAATGGCGGCTTGGACGTTATTTTAAAATCTTTCGGCGGCGAAGTTGCTGAAGAAGTTCAACCCAAACCTAAAAAAGTTTCGCTGGAAAAGAAGATTGCTGAAGGCGCACCTAAATTAATTTCGCTCGTCAAACCTCTCAAGGTCGAATTGGAAAAACGAAATTTGCTTGAAGTGGTTGCTAAGGTTGCGCTGGTTATGGATATTTCCGGCTCAATGTACAATACTTACAACAATGGCACAGTTCAAGAAATTGTCAATAAAATTTTGCCGATAGCTGTACAATTCGACGACGACGGCGAGCTTGATTTTTGGTATTATGGCAGTTACATTAAACAAATGCCAACGGTGAATATGCGCAACTACGAATCAGCCGTTCCTGCCAATTGGAATAAATTAATGAGCGATTTGGGCGGCGGCACTGATGCTTTGCGCGTTATGAAAGATGTTGTCCAGGAATTTAAGAATAGCAAATTTCCGGCTTATGTGATTTTCGTGACGGACGGCGAAATTTCCGACAACGTTGCAGAAATTATTATCAAATCTTCGAAGCTGCCCATTTTCTGGCAATTTGTTGGAATTGGCAATAATAACAGCGGATTTTTAGGGCGACTTTTGGGCGGTTATGGTTTGCTCGAACGGCTTGATAATTTATCAGGCAGATTCGTTGACAATACAAATTTTTTCGCGCTGGATGATTTCCGCACTGTGGATAATTCGGAATTGTATTCGAGGCTGTTAAATGAATTTCCAAATTGGCTGAAGGAAGCTCGCCGCCATAACATAATTTGAGCAAAAAAATAATCGGTCACAACTGCGCGACCGACTTTTTTTTATCTGTGTGGGGAAAAGTTTATTGAACTTGAGATTTTTTATAATAATCCTCGATAGCCGCTTTAATCGCTTCTTCAGCAAGTACCGAGCAATGCAATTTGTGAGCGGGTAAGCCGTCAAGTGCTTCTGTCACAGCTTTATTCGTTAGCTGCAAAACTTCAGAAACAGGTTTGCCCTTAATCATTTCAGTTGCCATAGAGCTTGACGCAATCGCCGAGCCGCAACCAAAAGTTTCAAACTTAACATCAGTAATAATATCGTCGTCGATTTTCAAATAAATCTTCATAATATCGCCGCAAACAGCATTGCCAACTTCGCCGACGCCGTCCGCATTTTCAATACTGCCAACATTGCGCGGATTTCGAAAATGATCCATAACCTTTGCGCTGTACAATGGCATATTAATTCCTCCTCATTCTGTCAAAATAAATTCGCGCTTGCCAATCAGTTTATCTTTCCACAGCGGAGAAATACTGCGCAGATATTCAACCACTTCAGCAACCGCCGCGATAATTTTTTCAACGTCACCTTCAGTATTAGTTTCTGACAAAGTCAGTCTAAGCGAGCCGTGAGCAATTTCATGTTGCCGCCCAATCGCCAGCAAAACATGACTTGGATCAAGTGAACCTGAAGTACACGCCGAACCCGAAGAGGCGCAAATTCCCTTATCGTCCAAATGTAACAATAAAGCCTCGCCTTCAATGCCTTCAAAGCAAAAACTTACATTGCCTGGTAAACGTTTTTCTGCGTCGCCATTTAAAGTGCTGTGCGGAATTTTATTCAGCCCGTCAATTAATCTCTCACGCAATTTTAAAAGCTTAGAATTATTTTCCGCCATATTCGCGCAGGCGTCCGAAAGAGCCGTAGCCATTCCAATAATCGCGGGAACATTTTCAGTACCGCCGCGTTTGCCGCGTTCCTGAGCGCCGCCTTCAATGATATTTACAAGCTGAATACCTTTTTTTGCATATAAAGCGCCCGTACCTTTTGGACCGTGAAATTTATGCGCCGAAATTGAAAGCAAATCAACATTCTGTGCCTTAACGTCAATCGGTAAATGTCCCGCCGCTTGAACTGCGTCAGTATGAAAAATAACTTTAGCCGCCCGACAAACTGCGCCAATTTCCGCTATAGGCTGAATCGTGCCAATTTCGTTATTAGCATACATAATCGTTACCAGTGCGGTATCTGCGCGAATCGCATTTTTAACTTGCTCGGGCGTGACAATTCCATTTTCGTGCACATCCAAAAGTTCAATTTCAAAGCCTTCACGTTTCAATTTATCAAGAGTATGCAATACCGCGTGATGTTCAAATGCTGTGGAAATGATATGACGTTTATTTTTCTTAGCGCCAATTTTAGCCGCAGAAATTATCGCTTGATTGTCCGCTTCACTGCCGCCCGATGTAAAATAAATTTCTTCCGCTTTCGCCCCAATGCAATTTGCAATTTGCTCTCGCGCAGAAGTCATTGCATCTTTCGCTTGCTGTCCAAAACTATACAAACTTGAAGGATTGCCCCAAATCTTTTCCATGTACGGCAACATTGCCTTGATAACATTTTCGCTCATTTGAGTTGTCGCCGCGTTGTCAGCGTAAATCATAGTATCCCTTCTTTCGACGCCGTGATTATATGCTGAATTACCTACAACGTCAATAGGTAAATCTTGAAAAAAATTTTTATTTTAGGTATAATGAGATTGGAGGCGGTAATTATGATTTACACGCGCGGCAGATATGCGCTACGAGTGATGATTGATTTGGCTGAACAAAATCCAGAAAAATACATACCGCTGGAAGAAATTGCAATGCGACAAGGAATTTCGAAAAAATATTTGGAGGCGGTTTTAAAAGTTTTGGTACAGCACGAATTATTGAAAGGCACGCGCGGTAAAGGCGGCGGCTATAAACTTACGCGGAAACCGGCAGAATACACTGTAGGCGAAATTTTAGAACTGGCGGACGAAGGTTCATTGTCGATTGTACCTTGTTTGCAGGGCGAAAATACTTGCGAAAGAAAATCTCAATGCCTAACCTTGCCGATATGGGAAGAATTTAATGAAATAACGCGCGAATTTTTTTTCAAGATAACTTTGGAAGATGTTTTGAAAAAAAGCGCAAAAAAATAATCGGTCACCGCTGCGCGACCGATTTTTTTATTTAAGTTCAAACGTTAAATTTCTTATTGATTCAAGCTGCACTTGATTTCAATGATTGTACCGCCACGAGTGACAAATTCCATAACGCGGCGATTATCTTTGCTAACGTATTTATAAACAACGTCGCCATTGTCAAGATTTGTAACGGCAGTAGCGCTACCATAAGCCGGATTGAGCGTGTAATCGCCCATGCCGACCGCAATATCGCCAGGCGTGTAAAGTCCTTCGAAAGTGGTGGAAACTTCTTTCACGCTGTTATTGGCGTCAACTTTCATATCGAGACCGTTTTCAAATTGCAAAGTTTGATCTGCTGCCACTGTAGGTTCGCCATAAAGCGATTTAGCAGTGTCGAGGTTAGCGCCAGGAACCATGCCAGCCAAGGCGGGAGCGGTTTTGTCTCCGCCATTTTTGACAGTTTCCATGATAGCGGCGGCGTCGTCAGCAAGGGCTTTGACTTTATCAACAGCCGCAGCCGCTTGATCTTTGGCATCCTGAGCCGCATCTTTGACTTGCTCCACAGCCGCGTTGGCGTCCTGCTTGACTTCTTCTGCTGCGTTGTTTCCACCGCCACAGCCAGCCGTCGTAAACACAGCCGCCGCCAACAATAACGACGCTAAAGTTTTTTTCATTCTAAACTACCTCCAAAATTTCTACAAATTACGTTTGACACGGCATGTTATCAAAAAAAATGAAATTAATCAAGTACTTTGCCAAGATTTTAAAATTTCTATAGCTTTTTGGGCGAAAATCGGAAGAAATTTTTTCATTTCCGGCGTTAATTCAATTCCTGCGTCTAAGCTGTAAGGCTGTACTCCAATCAGCTCAACGCGGGGAATTTTTTTGCCGGTAATTTCAAGCATAGTCAAAATATCTTGAATTCCAATTTCATGCGCAGAAATTTTTTGCGTGAAGTGATTTAAAATTTCTCCGTCGCGCAGGTGAAAAATCTTTCCAGGTTCGGCGCCGCCGTCAATCGAATCAATTATCAAAAGTTTTTGCGTACCAATAATGAAATGCTGAAGTTCAACGCCCAATGTGCCGCCGTCCACCAGCTGAACATTTTCCGGAAAAGTATAATTCTCGCGCAGAAATTCAACCACGCGCACGCCGAAGCCTTCATCAGTTAAAATTGTGTTACCAACGCCTAAAACCGTGATTTCCTTGACAAATAAACTTTCCAACTAATTCACCCGCCCAATCAGCCAGTCCGCCCAAGCGTCGATACCAGCGCCGCTCGTGCAGGAAGTTTCGATAATTTCAATTTGCGGATGAAGCGCCTGCAAATCTGCGCGAGCGTTTTCAAGATTAAAATTCGTGTACGGCAACAAATCAATCTTATTCAGCAGCACAACGGCAGATTCTTTGAAAATGAGCGGATACTTAAGCGGCTTATCGTCGCCTTCAGTTATCGACAGCACAACCGCTTTGAAATTTTCGCCAATGTCAAATTCAGCCGGACAAACCAGGTTACCAACATTTTCAACAATCAGCAACTGAATTTCATCAAGGTTCAAACTCTCCGCCGCACGTTTTACCATAGCCGCGTCCAAATGACAGCCGCCCGCCGTGTTGATCTGAATCACGGGGATATTGTGACGCTCAATTCTTTCAGCATCTCGCGCAGTGAATAAATCGCCTTCAATCACCGCCACATTAATTTTGCCCGCCAATTTCGACAAAGTTTTTTCCAGCAAAGTAGTTTTGCCACTGCCAGGCGAGCCCATTAAATTCACAACGCAAATTTTTTTTTCGCGAAAGAGCCTGCGATTTTCAGCGGCAAGCGCGTCATTTTCACCCAAAATATTCTTCATAACTTTAACTTCCATAGCACACCTCAACTAAATTTCGCGCTTAATTTGAAATTCGGGCGGCACGTCTTCAAAAATTGCATTAAGCACAGCACCGCAAAAATTACCGCAAAGATATTTCCTACAACCGGCGACATTTGCAAACCTTCCGGCGCTTGGATTATGTATGTCGTTGTCACTATCGTCATAAAAAACGCGGGAATTAGCGGCATCAAAAACGCGCGATTGTTCATTTTCTTGCTCATATACACTGCGCCCGTCCACAAAACTATCGTTGCCAGCGATTGGTTCAGCCACGCGAAATAGCGCCAAATCACATTGAAATCCAGCTGCGTTATCAAGCCCGCCACAATGATTATCGGAACGGATAACATTAATCTCTTCGGTAATTTGTCCTGCGCGAAACTTACCCAGTCAGCCAAAATT
>CAJOIA010000019.1 GCA_905234505.1 uncultured Selenomonadaceae bacterium | reverse complement strand
TATTAGCGGCTGGGACATTAACGCTAAAGGCGAAAAGGAAAGTGCTAAGGCGCAGGATGTCCCCGAATTTATCAGCGAAATTCAAAACGTTATGAATCGACAGGAAGGCGAAATTTTGCCTGTCAGCAAACTTGAACAATTTGCAGATGGCACTTTTCCGGTTGGCGGCACTGCTTACGAAAAGCGCGGCACTGCTATTCAAGTTCCGGCGTGGGATAAATCCAAATGCATTGGCTGTAACCAATGTTCATTTGTTTGCCCGCACGCCGCTATTCGCCCGATTTTGACTACGCCAGACGAATTGAAAAACGCGCCGGAAGGTATGGATTCAATTCCTTCAAAAATTTCACGTGGCGCTTACAATTTGACAATCGCTGTTTCGACTTTGGATTGTCTTGGTTGCGGTAATTGCGCGCAGGTTTGCCCTAAACAGGCTTTGAGTATGGTTAAATTCGACGACACTGCTAAATCTCGCCAAAAATATTTTGACTACGGCGTTGACGAAAAGAAAGTTGCTCCGAAAAATAATCCCACTAAGAAAAATACAGTTATTGGCAGTCAATTTGAAAAGCCGCTGTTTGAATTTAGCGGAGCTTGCGCTGGTTGCGGTGAAACGCCATACGCTAAACTTTTGACTCAACTTTTCGGCGACAGAATGATGATAGCCAATGCTACGGGTTGTTCGTCGATTTGGGGCGCGTCTGCTCCGGCAATGCCTTATACCACGAATCACAAAGGGCATGGTCCGGCTTGGGGCAATTCGCTTTTTGAAGATAATGCTGAATATGGGCTTGGAATGTTCTTGGGCGTTAAGGCGATTAGAAAAGCTTTGGCAAATGACGTTGCGCAGGCGATTGACGAAAACAAAGGCAGTCACGAACTCAGAGCGGCGCTTGCTGATTGGAAGGAAAATCTTAATGTCAGCGAAAATACTCGTGAGCGCGCCGATAAATTGACAGAAATTCTTGCCGCTGAAAAGGGCGATGATGCTTTGCTGAATAAGATTTACAACAATCGCGATTATTTTGTTAAGCGCTCGCAATGGATATTCGGCGGCGACGGCTGGGCTTATGATATTGGTTATGGCGGCGTTGACCACGTTTTGGCTAGCGGCGAAAATGTAAATATTTTCGTATTCGATACTGAAGTTTATTCAAATACCGGCGGACAAGCAAGCAAGGCAACACCGGCGGCGGCTATTGCTCAATTTGCGGCTACCGGCAAGAAGACTAAGAAGAAAGATCTTGGCAAAATGGCTATGAGTTACGGCTATGTTTATGTCGCGCAGGTTTCAATGGGCGCTGATCAAAATCAGTTGCTCAAAGCTATTACTGAAGCTGAAGCGTATGATGGACCTTCGCTGATAATTGCTTATGCGCCGTGCATTAATCACGGTATCCGAAAAGGCATGGGCAACAGTCAGCTTGAGGGCAAATTGGCTGTTGCGTGCGGTTATTGGGCGAATTGGCGTTATAATCCTCAGCTTGTTGGTAGCGGTAAGAATCCATTCACGCTGGATTCTAAAGAGCCTGATTTTTCCAAGTTCCAGGAATTTTTACAGGGCGAAGTTAGATTTTCTTCATTGAAGCGCAATTTCCCTGAACAGGCTCAAGCGCTCTTTGAAAAAACTCAGCGCGACGCAGAGGAGCGCATTAACGGCTACAAAAATCTTGCAGGCAAGATTTAAGGGACAAGTGTAAAGGGAAAAGGGAAAAGTCTAGCCCCTCTCCACTAACCCCTAAACAAAGGGAGAGCTTAATATGAATTACAGAATGCTCGGCAAGACTGGGCTAAAAGTTAGTGAAATCGGCATTGGTTGCGAAGGCTTGAGCGAAGAAAATTTTGCTATGGCGAAAAAAATTTTTGACGTGGCAGAAGATAATGGCGTTAATTACTTCGACCTTTACGCTTCCAATCCAGATTTAAGAAAAGCTATCGGCGCGGCTATGAAAGGGCGGCGTGATAAATTCATCGCGCAGTCACATATTTGTTCTGTGTGGCAAAATGGACAGTACAAACGCACGCGCAATGTTAAAGAAGTGGCGGCGGGCTTTGAAGAATCGCTGAAACTTTTGCAGACTGATTATATTGACGTGGGAACTATCCATTACTGCGACGCGCTCGACGATTGGAATAACATTGTCAATGGCGGCGTTTTGGATTATGCGCGCCAATTGAAAAAAGCTGGTAAAATTCTTCATATCGGTTTAAGCAGCCATAATCCACAAGTTGCACTTAAAGCAGTGGAAAGCGGCGCAATTGAAGTTTTAATGTTCAGCGTCAATCCTTGTTATGATTTACTGCCTGCCTCTGAAGACGTTGAACAGCTTTGGAATCCGGCAAATTACGAAAATACTTTAGTGAATATGGACGCTGACCGACAAAAACTTTATGAGACTTGCCAGCGTGAAGGCGTCGGTATTACCGTTATGAAATGTTTCGGCGGTGGAGATTTGCTTAACGCGAAACTTTCACCGGCGGGCGTGGCGTTGACTGTCAATCAGTGTATTCATTACGCCTTGACGCGTCCGGCTGTTTGCGTTGTACTTTCCGGCGCTCATTCAGTCGCGCAGTTCAAGCAGAGTTTAGCTTACGAAACCGCCACTGACGCTGAAAAAGATTTTGCTACAACCTTTGCCACTTTCCCAAAAATCAGCTGGAAAGGCAAATGTACTTACTGCAGCCATTGCGCGCCTTGTCCAAAAAAAATTGATATTGCTTACGTTAATAAATTTTTGAACTTGACAATCGCGCAGAACTCCATTCCTGAAACTGTACGCGAGCATTACGCGGTTTTGAAGCATCACGCGAGCGAATGTATTCAGTGCGGCGCTTGTGAAACGCGTTGCCCGTTCGGCGTAGAAATTCGCGAAAATATGAAATTGGCGACTGAAACTTTCGGCTATTAAAATTCGAGAATTTAAAAATCCACTGTTCCTGCTGAAAAATCGGCAGGAATTTTTTTTTGCTAACCTTGCGTAATAGCTAAAATGAATTTATAATGAAACAAAGGATGTGATGTGATATGAGCGCGGCTAGAGAAAAATTAAAATCTGCGCGACGAATTGTGATCAAGGTCGGCACAAGTACTTTGACATATGGCGAAGGCAAACTGAATTTGTACAGAATTGAACATTTGATTCGTGAAATTACAGATTTGCACAATGCGGGCAAGGAAATTATTTTTGTGACTTCTGGAGCTATAGCCGCCGGAATTGGCAAAATGGGTTTGACGAAAAAGCCCGACACAATTCCCGAAAATCAAGCACTCGCCGCGATTGGTCAAGGCGTCCTTATGCATATTTATGAAAAATTTTTCGGCGAATATGGGCAGACAATGGCGCAACTTTTACTTACCAAAAATACCGCTACCGACGAACACGCCCGCGAAAATTTCCACAATTCATTAATGGCGATTTTAAAAATGGGCGTTATTCCAGTTATAAATGAAAATGACGCCGTCGCCACAGACGAAATTAAAATTGGCGATAATGATAATCTTTCGGCGCTGGTTGCCGGTATGATTGACGCCGAAGTTCTGATTATTTTAACCGATATTGACGGACTTTATAATGGCAATCCGAAAACTGATAGTACTGCGCGATTGATTAATGAAGTGCCGGAGATAAATGCTGAAATTGAAAAAATCGCGGGCGGCGCCGGTACGAAACTTGGAACTGGCGGCATGTTCACGAAAATTCAAGCCGCAAAACTTACCACAGAAAAAAATATTTCTATGCTGATTATTAGCGGTAAAGAAATTGGAAATTTGAGGCGCGCGTTAAATGGCGAGGAAATTGGAACGATTTTTTACAAGGAGTGATTTTAATGTTGATGAAAGAAGTAGTGATGGAACAGGCGAAATTAGCAAAACAAGCCGCGTTGAAAATGGCGGGCTTGACGACCGAACAAAAAAATTCAGCGCTTTTGGCAATGGCGGAGGCTCTTGAAAAACGCAAAGAAGAAATTATCAAAATTAATGCTGAAGATGTGCAGGCGGCGCAGGAAAAAGGCACGCGCAAAAATATGATTGACCGGCTGATTTTAAATGAAAAGCGTATTGCAGATATGGCGGAAGGTTTGAGACAAACAGCTTTGTTGCCCGATCCGATTGGTCACCAAGATTTTGAAATTGTGCGCCCCAACGGCTTGAAAATTCGCCGTGTTAGAGTTCCCTTTGGCGTAGTTGGAATCATTTATGAGGCGCGCCCTAATGTCACGGTTGACGCGGCGGCGCTGTGTCTTAAATCCGGTAATGCTTGCGTATTGCGCGGCGGCTCTGAGGCGATTCGTACCAATAAAATGCTGACTGATATTTTGGTTGAGGCGGCGGTGTCTGAAAGCATTCCCGAACACGCAATTGAATTTTTGAAAATAACCGACCGCGACGCTGTAATTGCAATGTGCCGCTTGCGTAAATTGATTGACGTGATTATTCCTCGGGGCGGCGCCGGTTTAATTGCGCGCGTTGTTGAGCATAGCACAGTTCCAGTTATCGAGACTGGCACGGGCGTTTGCCATATTTACGTTGACAAGGCGGCTAATTTGGAAATGGCGCTGAAAGTTGTTTTGAGCGCGAAAATTTCTCGCCCTTCAGTTTGCAATTCTATGGAGACGCTTTTAATTCACCGCTACATTGCAGAAACTTTCTTGCCGGATATTGCTAAATCGATGATTGAAAATAAAGTTGAACTGCGCGGCGATGAAGCTTGCCGGAAAATTTTGCCCGATATGAAAGCGGCAACTGAGGAAGATTGGCGCACCGAATACAACGATTTAATTTTGAGCGTGAAAATTGTTGATAGCCTTGAAGAGGCGATTGACCACATTAATAAATATAATACGCTGCACTCCGACGCAATTATCACTAACGACAAAGCGGCGGCTAAGAAATTTCAAACAATGGTTGATTCTGCTTGCGTTTATGTCAATGCGTCAACGCGCTTTACTGATGGCTTTGAATTTGGTTTTGGCGCAGAAATCGGAATTAGCACTCAGAAATTGCACGCGCGCGGACCGATGGGACTTGAAGCTTTAACTACGATGAAATATCTGATTGACGGCAACGGACAAATTCGGTGATTGGTTATTTACGCGCGATAAAAAATTATTTAAAAACGCCGAAAGGACGGCACGACTTTTTTGACTACCTTCGCGCAGGAGTAATAATTTTGGCAACGGCTTTGCTTATCGGATTAATTTTCGGGTTGAGGTGATTGATTATGAAAGTCGGAATAATGGGCGGCACGTTCGACCCGATACACTTTGGACATTTGGCAACGGCTGAATCTGTACGCGAAATTTTCAAGCTGGACGAAATTTTATTTATACCCTCAGCGCGCCCTCCGCACAAAGTCGAAAGACAAATTACGCCGGAATTGCACCGGTTAATGATGACATTTTTGGCAACAAAATCAAATGAATTTTTTCAAGTATCGCCGATGGAATTTCTGCGCGACGGCTTGTCATATACGCTGGATACAATGACCGAGCTGACAAAAAAATATGGCGCAGGCACGGAATTATTTTTCATAATCGGCGCGGATTCAATGGCAGATTTATCAAAATGGTACAAGGCGCGCGAATTATTAAGCAAAGCGCATTTCATAGCCACAAATCGCCCAAATGTCGAAGTAAATTTAGAAGCACTCAAAGAATTTTTCGGCGCGTCGGCAATGAAACACATTCACCAAGTTTCAACGCCAGGCTTAGAAATTTCCTCAACAGATATTCGCGAAAAAATAAAATCCGGCAAATCTATAAAATATCTAGTTCCTGAAGTCGTTGAAGAATACATCATAAAGGAGCGGCTTTACCTATGACGATTGACGAAATGCGGCGCGAACTTCAGCGACGGCTTAAAACTAGTCGATTTGTTCACTCAATCGGCGTGGCTGATACTGCTGTCAAATTAGCAAAAAAATTCGGCGCCGATTTAAATAAAGCTTACATTGCCGGACTTCTTCATGATTGCGCCCGCGAATTCGAAAATGAAAATTTACCGGCTGAAGCAATTAAGCGCGGTATAAAAATTGGCGAAGTTGAAAAATCTATGCCGCTTTTGTTGCACGCTTATATAGGCGCAAAAATGATTAACGAAATTTACGGCGTTGAAGATAATGAAATTGCACAGGCTATTTATCGGCACACGGTCGGCGCGGCGAATATGACGGCGCTGGATAAAATTATTTATTTCGCTGATATGATTGAACCGAACAGAAATTATCCAGGCGTTGAAAAACTGCGTGAGTTGGCGGAAAAATCTTCAAGACTTGACGAAATTATTTTGACTGCGCTGGACGAATCGATTATATTTATAGTGCAGAAAAAAACATTGATTCACCCCGATACTATCGCCGCCCGAAATTTTTTATTAATGCAAAAGTGAGCTGTTGCTGAAATGGCAAATGCAACTCAAAATAACATAGAAAAAAAACGCCAATCTTTAAAACGACGGCGACGGCGGAAATTTTTCCGCGCAATTTTTGCATGTGTGCTAACCGCATTAATCGGTACCGCAATTTTATTTATAGGGATAAATGTTTATAACGGCGTCGGTCACATTTACAACGAGTTTAGCGAAATGTATGCCGGTTACAACGAAAGGCGAGCAGCACGAATAGGCGAGATAGATCCGAAATTCGAAGGCTACACAAATATTTTAATTTTGGGTATCGACGATGGCTATGAAGGCGGACCGGAAGCCGATACAATTTTGGTTCTAAGTTTTTCACATGACACCGGTAAATCGCGGTTAATTTCAATTCCGCGCGATACTTGGGTTTCAGCTGATTCCTCGGCGGGCAGAATTGGCACTTTGTACAGCTGGGGCGGCGCCAGTTTGATTGTGCGGCACGTATCGGCTTTGCTCGGAATTGCTATTCATCAGTACGTTGTAATTGATATGACGACTTTCGCTGATTTGATTGATGTTTTCGGCGGCATTGATATTTACGTTGAAGAAGATATGAACTACGAAGATCCGGAATCCGGCTTAGAAATTCATTTGGGTCAAGGTTATCAGCATTTGGACGGCAACGACGCACAAAAATATTTAAGATTTCGCAGTGAAAAACTCGGCGACGTAGGCAGAGTCCAACGCCAGCAAAAATTTTTTAAAGCATTTTATACCAAAGTTCTACAGCTTGATACAATACCCAAATTGCCCGCCATTGCTGATATTTTTAGAAACCGCATGGAAACCAGCGCAGAAATTTTTGATTCAGCACATTTGGCAAACATAGTAAGGCAAATGAGTAGCGACCCGCCCTCAACTGTAATGCTTCCAGGCAGCGAAAATGAACATGGAATGTGGATACCCGACCTACAGGGAATTGACGCGCGAATAAAAGAACTTTTCCCCGTGCAGGATATTGCGGAAGAACCGGTTATTGAAGAAGAATCAGTTATCGAAGAAGAGGAGTGATTTTTATGGAAACCACAGAATTAACTCAAAAAATTTGCAAGGCGGCGAGCGATAAAAAAGCCGCGAATATTATTATAATGGATATGCGCAAAGTGATGTCCTCAACAGATTATTTTGTGATTTGCAACGCGCCGACCGCCACGCAGGTTAAAGCTATTGCTGATAACGTTGAAGAAAAACTTGCTGAAGAAGGCGTAAATTTCAATCACAAGGAAGGTTACCAAGAAGGCGAATGGATTTTGCTTGATTATGGCGATGCAGTTGTGCACATTTTCAAAGACGAAAACCGCGAATACTACGCTCTGGAAAAACTTTGGGGCGATGCTGAGATTAAACATTATGAAGACTGAATTAAAACCTATGACGGTTGCAAAATTAAAAGTCGTGCGTAAAAATGATTTCGGCGCTTTTCTTGGCGCGGGAACCGGCAATTCAAATGAGGATATTCTTTTGCACGAAACGCAACAAACCGCCGCAGTTAACATTGGCGACATCGTTGAAGTTTTTCTGTATCTTGACCCGAAAAAAAGATTAACTGCTTCAATGCGCGTTCCAAAATTGCGTATTGGGCAAGTGGCGCGCCTTAAAGTCATTAATGAAAGTTCGGACGGTATTTTTTTGGAAGTCGGCGCGGAACGTGGAATTTTTATGCCTTTCGCTGAAATGATTGGACGTCCGAAAATCGGCGACGTTGTTTGGGCTAAATTGTATACCGATAAATCCGGCAGGCTTGCAACTTCTATGAAAGTTTCTGATGAAATGCGGCGCGCGTCCAAACCGGCGGAAAATGTTAAAATCGGCGACAAAGTTACCGGCGCAATTTTCAATATCACTGAGGCTGGCGCTTTTGTTTTCACCGGCGAAAGGTACATTGTTTTTATCGCGCAGAAAGAAATTCCTCGTGCGTTGAAATGCGGCGAAGTGGTCGAGGCGCGCGTGACTTTTATTCGCGAAGATGGCAGGCTCAATGCCTCTCTGCGCGAATCTAAAGAAAATGCGATAAATAGCGACGCCGAAAAAATTTTGAAGTTTATTCGCGAAAATGACGGCAAAATTAATCTTAATGATCATAGCGAGCCTGAAAAAATTTATGCGGTTTTTAAAATCAGCAAGGCAGCTTTCAAACGCGCAATTGGACATTTGCTGAAAGAGCGGCTCATTGAAAAAAATGACGGAGGCTTTGCTTTAATCGATAAATAGGAGGAAAATTTTTTGTTTATAATCGGAATGACCGGCGGAATTGCAAGCGGGAAATCTGCGGTTTCATTTGTGCTAAAAAAATTCGGCGCGCAAGTTATGGATATTGACGAAGTGACGCATAACCTTTTATTGCCAAGCGGCACACTGTTTGAAATTTATGTTCGACATTTCGGCAATTACGTAATTGGAGCGGACGGGCAACTTAACAAAAAAATTATCGGCGAAATTATTTTCAATCACGCGGACGAAAGAGCTTGGATAAATTCTGTGGCGCATCCGATTTTGTTGAATTACACCAGAGACTTTCTTGTGGGCTGCGCGAATCTCGGCTGTAAATTGGCAGTGGTCGAAGTTCCGCTATTATTTGAAGCAGGCTGGGAATTTTTATTTGATGAAATTTGGGCGGTGTATGTTCCACGCCCTAGACAAATTTGGCGACTATGTCAACGCGATAAAATTACATATCAGCAAGCAATAGCTCGAATTAATGCGCAAATGCCGGTCGAAGAAATTTGCACGCGCGCCGATATAGTCATTAATAACCAGAAAAACCGCGCCAATATCCAGCGACAAGTTACTAAGGCGCTGAAAAGGCGAGGCATTTACAATCAAGGTGGGATTGCCTTTGTCTAGCTTTAAAAAATTTTTGGTAATAGTATCAGCCCTCTGCTTAATCTGCTATTGCATAATAAGCCTACCCACAACGCAGCGAAAAATCTTGTATCCATTTCCTTACCGTGAAAAAATTGAAAGATTATCGTCGCGATATCAAGTCGACAGCTTATTAGCAATTTCCGTGATGAAAGTTGAAAGTAATTTTTATGAAAATGCGCGTTCCAAAAGCGGCGCAGTAGGATTAATGCAGATAATGCCGGAAACAGCGGATTGGATAGCGGCGTGCCTTGATGAACCACCGCCGTCACTGAATAAATTGCACGACAGCGACACAAATATTAAGTACGGGATTTGGTATTTGTCGGAACTCGAAAATGAATTTTTTGGAAATGACATTTTGGCATTGGCCGCGTATAATGCGGGGCGCGGCAATGTTCAACACTGGATTGAAATTAACGGCTGGAAGAAAAATTTTTCGGACGTCGACGCCATACCCTATACCGAAACTAGAAATTACGTTAAGCGCGTTTTGCAATGCCGCGAAAAGTACAGCGAACTTTACAGCTGGTCAAGTTTTTATCGATTAGTTGAATTGAGCGAATTGAGATTTGCCAGTTTTAAATTCGTTTACTGAAAAAAATTTTTGAAATAGGTGAGATTTTTGGATTTCGTATCAGCGTTGGAGACCAAAATTAATTTACAGGAACTAGAAAATTGCATAGAACAGGCGGTCACTGAAGATAAATTCATACAGGAAATTTGCACGCCATTAATAAGCGGTGGGAAAAGATTACGCCCGCTTTTATTCTTAGCTTGCTCCTGCGCGAATAAAAATTTTTCACCGGATAAAAAAATGCCATTGGCAACCGCGCTTGAACTAATTCACATGGCAAGCTTGGTTCACGACGATATTTTAGATAACGCTCAAAAAAGACGAGGCGTCGAAACAATTAATTCAATGCACGGCTCTCAAATTGCAGTTTTGGTCGGTGATTATCTTTTCGCAAAGGCTTTTCAATTAGTGGCTGAAAATAATTACGGCTCTGAAGTTAGCGCGGTTTTGGCTAAGCTGATAAGAAATTTATGTATCGGCGAAATTATGCAAGACCGCTCATTTTTTGTTATACCGACGCTTGAGGAATATTACACTCGCATAAATCTTAAAACCGCATTTTTTTTGTCAACATGTTGCAGGCTGGGCGGAATTATCGCGAATCTTGATAAAGCAGAAATTGAAAATCTTGCCGCTTATGGTAACAATTTGGGCTTGGCGTTCCAAATTATTGATGATCTACTTGATTTTTTTGGCGAAGAGAAATTGACTGGCAAAGCTGTTGGCGGCGATTTAAAAAGCGGCGTTGTAACTTTGCCAATAATCCGCGCTTTGGAAATTAGCAATCGCGCTGAAACTTTGAAAAATATTATCGCGCAGAAAAAAATTACCTGTTCGGATGTTAACCTTGCTATTGAAATAATTCGCGAAACTGACGCCATTGAATATTGCCGCACTCGCGCAGAAGCACACATAGCACTTGCAAAAAATAATTTGCCGGTGACAATAGACGCCACAATAAATAACTCATTGAATCCAATTGCCGATTTTGTGATTAATAGAAATCGGTAAACATTTGAAAATAAATGCCGATATTTTTATTATGCGTTTTTTACTTGAATAATTTAAACTAAATTGCTAAAATAAATGAAAAAAAATAGGCGGTGGTGCTTGTGAATTATGATGCTCTAAGCTCCGATGCGGAGTACATGAAGTTATTAAAATTCCGAACGATAATTCAAAATACTGACCGTTACCTTGCGGGGCGAGCTAGCGGTATTTTTGTTTTTGGAAATATGCGTTCCAAGTTCAAATCTTACGCCGTACCAATTTTCAGGCGCTATAATTCAGATCCGCTTATTGCCGCTATGGAAAGTATTTTCAACCCAAATAGATCAAGTATCCTCGAAGTCCTCAGCGACCAAGATTTAGTTCAAACTTTTATAGATTTGAAATATAAAGGCGGCACTGAAAAAAGTTATCACGTCTATTATAGATTAATTTTCTGGCTACTTTTCAGCGCGGCGATTAATGACGATATTTACAGCGCCGAACTTTCGGGAATCGTCGATTTGGCTTATTGCTTTGATTTTGACGAAAAACTTCTGCGCGATTTTTGTAAAGTTGTGAACCTGATTGTAAGCGGAGGTAAATTGGACGATATAAAAAAATTGACGTTCACGACCGAAGAAGCTAATAATTTCTTTATACACAAACTTGATTGAGGTAGAGCTATGAAAAATGTTCCTATCGTTCTTAAAAGTATGATTGCCAAACGCGTAGCCAATAACAAAGTCGCAAATGATTATCTGCCGTCCGGAATTTTAAAGTACTTAGAAAAAAAGCCAATTGATCACGAGGAAATTAAGAAACTTTTCTTAGCAGTGCAAGAGGAACTTAACCAGACCGTTTATAATGGCAATATTTGTACCGCAAAAATGTCAATAGTTGCCGCGCCGGAAATTGGAAATATCTGTTTCAATTTAGACGCCTCGACGCAGGCAATGAAAAAAGTTATCGAGGAATTCGATTTGCGCGCAAATGGAAAACTTTTCGTCGAAAGAGTCACGGCAGATTCGAAAACAGATTGATGGCTTTATTAATCTTGTTTTTTTTTGCCCGCTGTGTTAATATACTTGTCGTTATTGCACAATGGATATACAGGAGGTCATATTTTGACAATGAAAACTAGCACAAGGAAATTAGGCGATTATGAAAGTGAAGTAACCGTAGAATACGACGCAGCCGAACTCGAAAAGGCTAAACAACGCGCCTGTAAACAACTCTCCGAGCGCTCCAGTATTCCTGGTTTTCGTAAAGGCAAAGTTCCACCGATTTTTATAATCGAACAACATTTAGGTAAAGGTATTGTGCTTGAAGAAGCGCAGGATATTTTAATCCATCAAGCCGCTAATGATATTATCAACGAGCTGAAAATTGTCCCTGTAACCGAAATGAAACCAAATGTTGTAAGCATTGAAGATGGCAAGGAATTTAAATTCACACTGACTTTCACGCCTTATCCTGAAGTTAAACTCGGCGATTATAAAGGACTTGAAGTCGAAAAAGTTATCGAGCCAGTAACCGACGAAAATATCGATGAACAAATTGAAGCGCTGAGAAACCACCACGCAAATATGGTTGACGCACCGGAAGATGCAACTGTAGCTGAAGGCGATTTTATCACGCTGGATTTTGTCGGTACTATCGACGGCGAAAAATTCGAAGGCGGCGAAGGTAAAGATTATCCGCTGGAAATTGGCTCACATAGATTTATCGGCGATTTTGAAGAACAACTGATTGGTTTAAAAGTCGGCGACGAAAAAGACGTTAAAGTCACCTTCCCTGAAGATTATCACGCAAAAGACCTTGCCGATAAGCCCGCTGTTTTTCATTGTAAAATTGACAGCATTAAACATAAAGAATTGCCGGAGCTGAATGAAGAATTTGTTAAGAAGGTTAGCAAATTTGAAACGCTCGAAGACTTCAAAGCCGATATTCGCAAAAATATGGAGGCAAACGCAAAACGCCGAGCCATCGAGAAACAGCAGGAAGACGTTATTCAAAAAGCTGTCAAAAATATGACTGTCGACGTGCCGCCGGTTATGATTGAAGAGCGCATTGATCAACTTATCGACGAACTCAACGCGCGCCTCCAAGCTCAGGGCATGAAACTTGAGCAGTATATGTCAATTTCCGGCGTGGATATGGACGCAATGCGCGAAACCTACCGCGAAGCTGCTAAACGCGACGTGCTTACTGAAATTCTGCTTGACGAAATCGCACAAGTTGAAGATATTAAGGCTGATAATCAGGAAGTCAATTATGAAATTGCCTACCTCGCAAGCTTATATCGCACCACGCCTAAGCAAATTGTCAAAGTTCTCACCGATAACCGACAAGTTTCAAGCGTTGTAGCAAACGTACGCAGGCGTAAAGTTATGAAATTTATCGTGGACAATATGGCACAAAGTGAAACTGTCGCTGAAGAAAAAACTGAAGCACCTGCTGAAGCGCCCGTTGAAAAAAAAGTTGAAGCTAAGGTTAACGATAAAAAAATCCGATAAAATTACAGAAACTGAATAAATTACTAAGTGAATAGATTTTTTTGAAAGGCGGTTGAGATTTGGGCGTTGCCTATTTCTCAATCGCATATTCTTATATAGAGGTGAAATTTATGGCATATTATGTTCCAATGGTAATTGAAAAAACCGGTTTTGGCGAGCGCGCTTATGATATTTATTCACGGCTTTTGAAAGACAGAATCGTTTTTCTCGGCGGACCGATTAATGACGACGTTGCTAATTCGGTTGTCGCGCAGTTATTGTTCTTGGAATCGGAAGACCCCGACAAGGATATTCACCTGTACATAAACAGTCCTGGCGGCGTTGTTACAGCCGGATTGGCAATTTATGATACAATGCAATATATCAAACCCGACGTTTCAACCATTTGCATTGGTCAAGCCGCGTCAATGGGCTCATTGCTTTTAACAGCTGGCGCTAAAGGTAAACGATTTGCTCTGCCGCTGGCTCGAATTATGATTCATCAGCCATTAGGCGGCGCAAGCGGACAATCTACCGATATTCAAATTCAAGCACGCGAAATTTTACGCCTGCGCGAAGTCGGCAATGATATTCTTTGTAAGCATACTGGACAGCCACGCGAAAAAGTTATGGCTGATACTGAGCGTGATAATTTTATGACGGCTGAAGATGCTAAGGCTTACGGGCTTATTGATGACGTTATTGTTCGCCCAATAAAAAACGACGCCGAAACGAAAAATGAATGATTATTGGATTAGATTTTTATGTTGGCTAAAAAACTTAATCAGGAAACAAATTTTAGCAAAGGGGGGGGGGTATTATTTTGCCTAAATTCAATGATAACAAAGTTTATAAATGCTCATTTTGCGGTAAATTAGACAAGCAAGTAAAGCGCCTAATTCAAGGTCCTGGCGTTTACATTTGCGACGCTTGCGTTAGACTCTGCAATGACATTTTAGAGAACGACGTAAAAGAAGAAACAATCCCCGTTGCAAATCTTCCTAAGCCAAAAAAAATTAAGTCTATCCTAGACCAATATATAATTGGACAAGACGACGCTAAGCAAACTTTGTCAGTGGCGGCGTATAATCATTACAAGCGCATTGGACAGAAAAATCAAGCTGAAGAAGATGTTGAATTTCAGAAATCCAATATCATGATGATAGGTCCTACTGGTAGCGGCAAAACTTTATTTGCGCAAACGCTAGCTAAAATTTTAAATGTGCCACTGGCAATTGTTGACGCAAATGCTTTGACTGAAACAGGTTATGTTGGTGAAAATGTCGAAGATATTTTATTAGCGCTGATTAATTCTGCGAATGGCGATATTAACAGAGCTGAGCGCGGAATTATTTATATTGATGAAGTGGATAAAATTGCTCGCAAACCTGGAACAACGCGCGACATTTCCGGCGAAGGCGTTCAGCAAGCGCTGTTGAAGATTATAGAGGGCACGCGCGTTAATGTGCCAATTCCTAGCAGTATTCATCAGCAAATGCAAGAAATGGTTTCGATTAACACGAAAGATATTTTGTTTATTTGCGGTGGCGCTTTTAATGACTTGGAGACAGTGATTGAGGCGCGCGCTAAAGGCGGCAGATTAGGTTTTGGCGCAAATGTTACTTCCAAAAATGAAAAAGACATCGGCAAAATTTTGAAGGAAGTTATGCCCGATGATTTAGTGAAATTTGGACTTATTCCTGAATTTGTTGGACGCCTGCCAATTATCGTGACGCTTGACGCTCTTGACGAAACCGCGCTGATTAAAATTCTCACTGAGCCTAAGAATGCGCTGGTTAAACAATATCAAAAAATGCTGGAAATGGACGCACATGAATTAACATTTGACAATGGCGCGTTGCGAGCGATTGCGCGCGAGGCAATTCAGCGAAACACGGGCGCGCGCGGCTTGCGCTCCATTATTGAAAGAGTCATTAAAGAAATTATGTTTAACGTACCTTCAATTGACGCCGATACATATTGTATTATAGATGAAAATGTTGTTACTGGGAAAACTGAGCCGGTTATAAGGAGCAAGACTTCCAAAACATTAAAAAGTAATTAACACTTCTTTGGAATGAGAGGTGACAAGAATTGACAAATGTAATTGAGAAAATAACGTTGCCGATGGTGCCATTGCGCGGGGTGACGGTTTTTCCAAATATGATAATGCACCTGGACGTGGGTCGCCCAAATTCGATAAACGCGCTGGAAGCGGCAATGGTAGCTGACAGGCGAATTTTTTTGGTCGCGCAGAAAGACCTTGATTTTGATTCGCCAAGACGCGAGGATTTGTACGACGTTGGAACAGTGGCTGAGGTGCGGCAGATTATTAAAATTCCGGACGGCAATGTGCGAGTTCTGGTTGAAGGCGTGCATCGCGGCGTAATGGTGGGCTATCGCGAATTTGAAGGCTACACTGAAGTTGATGTTGAAGTTCACGAGGACACTTGGCAAGATTCACTTCAGCTTGAGGCGCTTGTTCGTGGCGTGGTTCATGAATTTGAAGAGTGGGTTAAACTTTCAAAGCGTATTCCTTCAGAAACTTTTGTAGCAGTGACGATTCTTGAAGATATTGGGCGGCTGGCGGATTTGATTACCAGTCATTTGAATTTAAAGCTTGACCAAAAACAAGAATTACTTGAAGCGCTCGACGTGGAGCAGCGGCTTGAAAAATTGTACGCGATATTGGCGCGGGATCTTGAAGTTCTGCAAATGGAGGCGCAGATAAATCAACGGGTGCGCGGGCAAATTGAAAAACTGCAGAAAGATAATTACCTGCGCGAACAACTGCGGGCAATTCACAAAGAACTTGGCGAAGATGAAGATGTTGCTGAAAATGTGTCGGAATATCGCAGGCGTCTAGAAGAAGGCGATTATCCGGACGAAGTTAAAACTATAATTGAAAAAGAATTAACGCGCATGGACCGTTTGCCTTCAATGGCGCAAGAGTCAAATGTTATTCGCACATATATTGATTGGCTATTTGATTTGCCGTGGCGCATTTCAACTGAAGATTCAACTGATATTTCTGAAGCAAAGAATATATTGGACGCGGATCATTATGGGCTTGAAAAAGTTAAAGAGCGCATTTTAGATTTTCTGGCGGTTAAAGTTTTGACTAAGGATAAGCCGGCGCCGATTTTATGTTTAGTAGGTCCGCCTGGCGTAGGCAAAACTTCATTGGCGTCGTCAGTTGCTAAAGCAATGGGGCGGAAATTTATTCGCGCAAGTTTAGGCGGCATTCGCGATGAGGCTGAAATTCGCGGGCACAGGCGGACTTATGTTGGTGCGTTGCCTGGCAGAATTATTCAAGGTTTGAAAAAAGCCGGCTCAAATAATCCGGTGTTCCTGCTTGATGAAGTTGACAAAATCGGGCGCGATGGTTACAGCGGCGACCCATCTTCAGCATTGCTTGAAGTGCTTGACCCTGAGCAAAATAATTCATTTACCGACCATTACCTTGATACAGCGTTTGATTTGTCTAAAATTTTATGGATTGTTACGGCGAATGATTTAAGTACAATTCCTAAACCACTGCGCGACAGGATGGAAATAATTACGCTGTCAAGTTACACTGAGCAAGAAAAGCTTGAAATAGCGCGGAGGTATCTAACTAAAAAGCAGAAAGAAGCTAACGGCTTAAAGTCGGGCGATATGGTTTTTGCAAAGGGCGTATTGCAAACGATTATTGCGGAATATACGCGCGAGGCTGGCGTGCGTGAACTTGAACGGATAATTGGGCGTGCTTGTCGCAAGGCGGCGCGCAAAATCGTTGAAGGCGCGGAAGGTACGGTTTACGTCACTACAAAAAATCTGCGCGATTTTCTCGGGCGACCGAAATATCTTCAGACTAAGGCGGAAAAACAGCCTCAAATCGGCGTCTCAACCGGCATGGCGTGGACTGAAGTTGGCGGCGATATTCTTCCCACTGAAGCTATCGTTTTGAAGGGCAAAGGCAAGCTTTTATTAACCGGACATTTAGGCGACGTTATGCAAGAAAGCGCTCAAGCGGGTTTGACGTACATTCGCAGCCGCAGCGATTTAATGCAGCTCGATGAAGATTTTTATGAGAAAAATGATATTCACGTGCACGTTCCCGAAGGAGCAGTTCCCAAAGACGGACCAAGCGCTGGCATAACAATGGCAACGGCTATGATTAGCGCCTTGACTAAGCGCAAAGTTCGTTCCGACGTGGCTATGACCGGCGAAATTACCTTGCGCGGAAATGTTTTGCCAATAGGCGGCTTGAAGGAAAAAGTTTTAGCGGCGTATCGTGAAGGTATGCACACAATTATTTTGCCAAAAGAAAACGCGCGCGATATCGAGGATTTACCCGAAATCGTACGCGAAAAACTTGAATTTGTTCCTGTCGAACATATGGACGAAGTTTTGAAAACTGCGCTTTTATCCTAAGCCGTTGACAAAAGCGCGCTTAATATTAAAATCGGCGTCGAAAATTACAATGTCTGCGGATTTGCCAATTTCCAATGAGCCGAGCTTGTCATAAATTCCCAGCTCTCGCGCAGGGTTTTTCGTTACAAGTTCGACAGTGGCGGCAATTTCAGCAGACGTATTTTTTTGGAAATTTTTAACCACGTCATTCATGGGCGCCACGCTCGCCGCTAAATTACCGTTAGCCAGTTTCGCCACGCCATTTCTAACAAAAACTTTTTGCCCGCCCAATTCGCTTTCGCAGTCGCCCAAGCCACAAGCGCGCAACGAATCTGTTATCAAAATAATTTCGCTGCGCGGCTTAACCTTCCAAACAATTCGCTGAACCGCCGGATGAATATGCACATTGTCAGCAATTAACTCAACCTTCGCGCAGGTATCAAAAGCCGCGCCGACAATTCCAGGCTTGCGGTGGTGAAGTCCAGTCTGCGCGTTAAACAAATGCGTAATGTGATTTGCACCGCGCTCTATTGCCGCCTTCGCAGTTTCATAATCAGCCGCGCTGTGCCCTATCGACACAATGATATTTTCTGCGCGACAAGCGTCAATAAATGCAAAATCAATTTCCTCCGGTGCAACTGTGATAATTTTAATCACGTCAAGAAATTCGTCAAACAGACTCAAATCTGCGCGACGAATATTTTTTTTGTCCTGAGCGCCATTGTATTTTTCGCTGATAAATGGACCTTCGACATTAGCACCAAGAATTTTAGCGCCGCCGCATTTGGTTTCGCGAATATTTTTCAAAGCGCGATGAATATCTTCAATCGGCATAGTCATAGTTGTTGGCAAAAAACTTGTAACGCCCGTACTCGGAAGAAATTCACAAATCTTTTTTAAAGCCTCGGGCGAATCATCCATTGCGTCAAAGCCCGCGCAACCGTGAATGTGAATATTAATAAAACCAGGCGCAACAAAATTTCCAGCAGCGTCAATAATCTCTTCCGCCGCAGTTTCAGCGCCTATCGATAAAATCTTGTCGCCGAACGTCAAATATTTTTCCCCAGCAATAAAAAAATTACCGGCAGAATCCGGCAAAATAAATTTCCCATTCGTAATAGCTTTCATTTCATTTGAACTCCTAAACCAGCGCCGTCAATCGCCACGTCAACATTTGTATCGCTGAAGGTTTTCATTTCGTTTAAAGCACAAAGCGCCGCCTCGATAATTTCAACGCCAATGCAAGCCATTTCACCATCAAAACCAATATGCTCACCAGGCTTGAAGTCATAATTAATCAAATCGCTGGCGTGCAAAATAAACGGGCGAACCTGCGGGCAAATTTTTTCAACGTACCGCGCGATAATTTCAACCGCGCCGCTGTCCACAACAATGAACGTGGAATTATGCGCCGCCGCCACAATAGCGCCAATCATTGCACTTGTAAGACAACGAAAATTTTTAGGCACATTATTTAAAAACTCTTCCGGCTCAACCTTAAATTCGCCGTCCTTGTTCAGCAACGCCTTAGCAAATCTTTCATCAACTTTGTCAAGCCGCCAATCGCTTAAAATCGACAGCGCCAAAATCGGCACGCCAAATGAAATTTCTTCAGCCATTGTCCGCCCAAAATTAAATGCCACATTTGGATTTTGTTTCGCGTCAATAACGCCCATAAAAATCTTCATTGCGAAAGTTCGCGCAGTCATACTAAATTCCATTGGCACATTTTGACGCGGATTTTTTTTGCTGTAAGTACTAACACCGTGCGCGGCGGCGGGCGACACATTTTCAGAATTTGTCAAAGCAAGCGTGGCATGGCGAAGGCTATTCAGCGGTCTTTCGTGGCTGGTAATACCGGCAAATTGCGCGGCAATATCTTCAAGCAAACCTAAACTTTTTTGCGGCTTTGTCAGGTTATCAATGTATTCTCGGCAACGCTCCATTGCCTTCAAATCCAATTTCGGCATAGTTTCAAGATAAAAATTAAAAGTGCGCTCCGACGCAGCAATGGCTTCTTCAACAGCTCCCATTTCTCGAACATTCATAGGATATGAGCGAGGAATATTAAAATCTTGAGCGCTGAAAGGCGGCACAAATTTTGAAAGACGCTGATCGTCGCTAAGCTGAAAATCTAAATCAACTTCTTCAATCTGAATATCGCCCTCAAAATTTTTCTCAAGGTAATTTTCAAGTTCGTCAAGCGTCTCAATGTGCGTCATCTCACTCAAACCGATTTTGTCAAGCAAACCTGAAACAATCGCCTCTTCGTTGTCGTCGTCTTTAAAATCTTCAAGGTCGCCATGAAAATCATCTTCAGCGCCGCAAACAAAAACGTAAACAAGCCTGTCCAAAATTCGCACAGCAATTGAAGAACCAATAGCTTCACCCAGCGCCAAATCCAGTGTAAACATAGCCTGCAAATCCAGATACTTTAAAATTTCCAAATGTCCAATTTCGCGCCCGACGTGCGACGCTATAACGCAACCGCAAGCTTCAGGGTCAATCGAATCAGCCAAAAGTGCCGCAGCCGCCGTGTTAAAGCCATCCAAAACCACAATGCAATTATGTTTAGCCGCCTCTAAAATAACGCCAGCCATCGCGCCAAATTCAAAGCCGCCAACTTTCGCCAGCACGTCAATGGCATCGTCCGGATTTGGATTGTTGACTTTTAAGGCTTTACGTACGATTTTCAATTTATTTTTCAAGCGTTCGTCAGAAATATTCGAGCCGCGACCGGTAACTTTTTTGGGATTAACTTCCAAAATCGCCGCCGTTATCGCCGAAGCAACCGTTGTATTTGCAATTCCCATTTCGCCAATCAGAAAACAATTATAGCCAGCCTTGACAGCTTTTTTGACCATGTCTTTGCCGATTTTAATTGACTGGCGCGCCTGCATCTTGGTCATAGCCGGACCTTCAGCGATATTTTGAGTGCCATTTGCGATTTTCCGATTGACAAGCCCAGGCAAATTTGAAATGTCAGCATTAACGCCGACATCGACAACAACTAATTCAGAATTAGCGAAATTGGCAAAAACATTAGCTGCCGCGCCGTGTTCAACCAAATAATTTTTAACCATTGCGGCGGTTGTGGATTGAGGATAAGCGCTAACATTCATATCCGCCACGCCGTGATCTGCGCAGAAAATAAACGTACATTTTTTAGATTTGCCAATGTTGCGGTATTGGTCGGTTATATCGGTAAAAGTCATTTAATTGCCCCTCCGAATCAATTTCTTAACAACATTTGCGCTGACATTGCGAACTTTCCTGAGCGGCGCAACACGAGTAATAATTTTGGGCATAATGTCTTTTTCTAAGCCAAAATCGCCGCGTTTCAGAAATGTGGACTTAATTTTTTCGGGCTGAAAATATTGCCGCAAAACCTTAGCAAGTTCTTCAGATTCTTCACTTTCGTGACAGGTAAAAATATCCACCGCCACATATCGCAAGGTAAAATAAATGTGAATAGCAATATGCCCCTCTTTAAACGCGCCCACAAGCGCGTAGTGCTCACTGTCAAGGGAGGTAGACATAATACTCGGCTCAGTGCCAAAAACCCCATTTACAGCCGCTTTGACAGCCTCTAAATCGAATATTCTTTTCTCGTTGCAATTATATAGGTCTAACGTCAGTTGACGTGCTAAAATTTTCAAAATAAACACCTCTCTAATCGGTAGGCATCAAAATAATATGAACAGGCAAATTCGAAGCACCAGGCGGCGAATATTCAAAGCTAACCTTGCCGCTGTAATTGCCAAGCTCGCTAATCTCAAAATAATTCGTCCAAAAAGCTTTGCCCTTTTCGCGCTCGCGTGCAACTTCCTCCGGTTCGGGCGGCGTATTATCGCCAAAATAAAGTTTGCCGCGCGGCGTTGGAATTGTACCCTTGTGCTGATTGTAAATATATCGCATCGCTCCGGCGTAAGTGCCGCCAAGTGGAACTAAACAAAATCGAGTTTCAGCTTTCGTTTCGAAATTCAAAATGTAATTCACGCCGTAATTTCCGGCATTCACCACTTCCACGCCGTCGGTTGCGTCAATCCCGCGCTTAAATAAATCAGTCGCGTCGTCACAAAGCAAAACATAACCAATACCGTCAGTTGCCGGATTGTATTCATTTTTCAGCTTGATAACGCGATTCATATTTTTAAAAGTGCCGCGCAGCTGATATTCATCTCTCGGCAAAATTTCAGCGTCATTAATAAAATTAAGCGGGTTGACATTCACGGGATACATCAGCACGGAAATTCTAACTGTGTCGCTCGCCTTAAAGTCATACACGCCATAAATTAATTGACCTGGCTTGATTATGGTTTTGTCCATTTTCTGCTGAAAAAGTTTGCGCCCGTTCTTTATGAATCTGATCGTGTCGCGAAATTGATTTTTCATATACTTCAGCTGAGTTTCTTTGCCGACCCATAAAAAATTATCGCTGGGCGCGCAAAATCCGCCGCGTGTAATTTCAATCGTATTCACACCGCCGGAAATATTTTCGACAACTACCGCAAGTTTTTTCGGGACTTTGGTATTATTCAGATGATAAAACAAAATCCGCGCCTCGCCCTTAACCGTGTCGGTGTACAAAATGCCGTCCCGCGTGACGTATTCGGGGCTGTCAGAAAAAATAAGCGTGCCGCCGGTATCTTCGACTTCAACGGGCAAACGGCGCATTATTTCAGATTCAAATGGTTTAGCGAAAACTGGCAGAGCCGTGATTGAAGTTATTAAGGTTATCGCCGTTACGAAAAATTTTTTTGCCCAATTCAATATCTGTCAACCTTTCAGCCGCGCAAAAATTTCTGCTTTAAAGAGCCGCCAACGAAATTCATAAATGCCGAAATTCGGCTTGCGAATATTGACGCGCTTTAATTTAAATGGATCTGTCTCAAGCGTATTAAGACCTGCCTCGCCGGTTACCGCCGCTAAATAATTTTCCTGCGCGAGCATTTCAATAATCTGAGAATTGTAGACGCCATTTGGATAGGACAAGCTTGCAACCGGCTCAATTCCGCTCCATTCCAGAAAAATTTTGGACAGGCAAATTTGATTAATTAAAAATTCGTCGCTCAAAGTCACAAGCGGTAAATGATCTGCGGTATGTGAGCCAATTTCAACGCCGCGCTTTTGCATATCTTTCAGTTGCCACATTGACAGGTAACCGCTCTTGCCAATATCATTCGTGATAACAAAAACTACAGCCTTCATACCGTGCGCCTCAAGAATTGGGAGCATTTCGTCATAATTATCAGCGTAGCCGTCGTCGAAAGTTAAAATGATAGGCTTGTCTGGTAAAGTCTCACCGAAACGGCGCGCGCGTGCGTAATCCTTTAAAGTTATCGTAGTATAACCGTTTTCTTGTAGATAATCAAGCTGAGCGGAAAATTCAGCGGGCGGCACGTTGTAAATCTCGGAGCTTGGGTCGGGATGATTTGTAATTGTGTGATATTCCAAAATCGGAAAACCTTCCGGCTCGGGTGTCATAAAAATAATCAGCGCGGCGATTAAAAAAATTACGCCAATAAAACGCAAAATTATCACTCCGTTTACATTGACTTTTATTTGTATACAATATATAAAAACTTATGAGTAGCGGATGTGGCGGAATTGGCAGACGCGCTGGACTTAGAATCCAGTTCCTTTGGGAGTAAGGGTTCAAATCCCTTCATCCGCACCATTTTTACATAGCGCACTTATCGCACAAGGAACGTCGAATATTTATTCAGGCGTTCCATTTTAGTTTATAGACCTCGCAGTAAATTTTTTCAATTTCGCGCAGATATTTTTTACCGTCCATTAGCGCAGATTTTTTTAGTTTTTCGCGCAGATTTTTATGATAATCCAAATGCCGCTGACTAAGCTCAACGGCTTTTTTTATGTAATCATCCGGATTTTCGGCAATGAGTTCCGAAAAACCGGCGGAAGTTAAAATCGTCGCGCCGAAATTTGAGCCGTGATAATTCCCGCGCAAAACAATTACCGGCACGCCCATATAAAGCGCCTCGCATGTTGTCAAGCCGCCATTGTAAGGGAAAGTATCCAGCGCAATATCAATTTCGTTGTACTGCGCGAGATAATCTTTGCTGTAAGGGCGCAATTCGATTCTGTCAAGTGGAAAGTCTTTCATTCGGCGAAGAATAATTTCCCGCCCGCTTTCAATGCTGCAGGTTTTGTTTTTGATAATCAGTTTGGAATTGGGCACTGCGCGAAGAATTTTCAACCAAAGCTCGAGCACGGCGTCAGTAACTTTAGCAAAATTATTGAAGCTGCCGAAAGTCACGCAATTATTTTCAATGTGATTAATGGCAGGCATTTTCAAAATCGGCGCGTAACACAAATGGCATCCGTCCAGCTTTAAAATTTTTTCAGTGAACTCGCCGCCGCCGGAATTTTTATCGGACAGAAAATAATCGACAGCGTTTAAGCCGGTAGTTGAAACATAACCTAGCGCGGTAATTTGAATTGGCGCGGGCTTATATGCAAGAATCGGCAGGCAACTATTTTGACTGTGCCCCGACAAATCGACAAGAATATCAATCGCATCTTCATAAATAATTCGCGCAGAAGTGGCGGCGTCAAGATTTTGCAGGTTACGCCAATGAATTTTTTTGGATTGCAATTTAGCCGTGACAAAATCGCTCTTGCCGGTCTGATAGCACGTCACCGAAAACTTATTGCTGTCGAAATTCCGGATTAGCGGCAGAATAAAATTGGCAACCGCGTGCTGGCGAAAATCCGGCGAAATGTAGCCAATGCGAATTTTTTTGTGAGAATAATTTTTTTTGTGAGTGTAAGGTTGAATGTGAGCAAAAAATTTATTGAAGTCCTGCGCGACGGACTTTTTAACCTGCTCATTATAATTCAGAAAAAATAAATGCTTAGAATAAAGTTCAGCGGCGCGCTCGACATTTTCAGTTAGAGTTGAAGCCTCGCGCAGATATTCAGCGGCGGTTTTCGCCTCGCCCGCTAAATATAAGCCATTCGTTATAAAAATTAGCGCCTTGCACAAAATTTTATCAGCGTGAATTTCCCGCGCCTCATTTATCACCGAGCACAAAATTTTAAATTCCTCGCGCAGATTGAAATTTTCAGCCGCAATTCCGCCCAAAACTAATCTGCCGCGTAAATTATCAGCCAGCCGCGCAAATTTTTCAGCTTCTGCCAAATTGCCCAAATACAAATTCGCCTCCGCCAAAATCGCATAACCTTCCGCAGAATTTTTATCCAGTTCAAAAATCTCGTTCGCCGCGCCAAACATAGATTCAACGTCGCCGTCGTCAGCAAATTTGTCAGCCAATTTCACCCAATCCAAAATCATAAAAATCACCGCGCCAATAATAAATCAAAGCGCTGTGCTTGGCAATAAAAAAAACGCCGGATTATCTCCGACGCCACAGAATTTTTCAAACTATTTTGCTGTCTAAATAATTTTGCAATTTATCGGCAAACCTGCCAATGTGAAGACCGTCGACAAAAGAATGGTGAGCCTGCACTGAAAGCGGCATTAAAAGTTTATCTTCCACTGCGCGATATTTGCCCCAATCAAAAAGCGGCGTTGCATTATCCTTGTTACCGGAAATGGTATGCGATATGTGCGAGTAAGTCAAAAAAGGCAGCGCCGAGCATTGAAAAACATCATTGCCCAGCGGCGCAACAAAATATTCGCGCTGATTTTTAATCGCCTGTTTTGCCATTTCAACATAATTCACAAGATTATCGCACATTGGAACATTAACGACTTTGAAAAGCTCGGACTCCGCCTCAAGCCAAGTAAAAGCGGTATCGATTTTCTCAAACAAAACAATCTGCCCATTCAAAAATCTGTATCTGAAATTTTCAATCTCATTGGCGCATTTACAAACAGCGTAAACCATCGACAGCGTAAAAGATAAATCGTATTTTTTTACCTGTACGAAAAAATTTTCAACATTAACTTCAAATGTCACGCAAAATGCAGGCTCAACATAATTTCTAAAAATCTTGCAATGAGTAGCACGCGTCCAATTGTTTTCGTCGATAATTTTATAGGTATTCATATTAATAGCCTAAGCCGGTAAGCCAAGCGTTGACTTTTTCGCGAACTTGCTCGGGATGATCTTGACAATCTTTGCCTTTAATTCCGATACCTTCACGAACGGTCGCGCCTCTTGAAATTTCTGGAATATTATTTTCTTTGCCGGTCATATATTCGCCCGCCGAAGTGCAAAATGGAATAATAGTCTTGCTGTTCAATTCAGGCTGATTTTCAAGAAATGTATAAACAGCCATTGGAAAATCGCCCCACCAAATTGGATAACCGAGAAAAATTGTATCGTACTGGCTGATATTATCGACCAGAGCGCCAATTGCCGGACGCCTATTTTCAGCTTGTTCTTGTTTAGCAATTTCGGTACATTCGCGATAATCTTCGGGGTAAGGAGTCACTGGCATAATTTGAAACATATCAGCGCCGGTTTTGTCTTTAATCATTTCGGCGACAATTTCAGTATTCCCCTTAGCAATTACTCCGACTTCGTAATTATCGCCAGGACGCGAAAAGTATACTACTAAAAATTTTGAAGGTTCAGCGGCAACTTGTTCATCGGGCGTAATTTCGGTTTGAGTGTCAGGTGGCGCAGATTCATTTTCGGGTTTGGTTTCAACTTTTTCACCACAGCCCGCAGCCAATACCAACATCAACAAGGATAACGCTACTACTAAAATTTTTCTCAATCAAAACACCTCAATTAAATTTTTTATTAGGATACTTAAATAGTTTCGTGGCGTTTCGTCAAAATCCTGTTTTTTGCTCAATAATCATTGAATTGCTTTCAGCCAAACATTTACAGCCGATTCAGCCTGCGAAAATTTATTCTGCGCTGTCGCTCCGCGAATTTCAAAGCCATTTAAAACTTTAGCATTTGGGCAAACTGTCGCAATTCGCCTTTCAGTTCCAGATAAACCGCTGCCCGCGTGTGTGCAAAATGGAATTATCGTTTTGCCGCTGAAATCGTAACTTTCCAAGAAAGTATAAATCGCCATTGGACAATCGCCCCACCAAATTGGATAGCCTAAAAATATTGTGTCGTACTGCGCGAAATTATTTACTGCGTTTGAAAGTGCAGGGCGCGCCTTGTCAGCTTTTTCGCGGCTGGCAACTTCAGTGCAAGCTTGGTAATTTGTCGGATAAGATTTAACAGTTTTAATTTCAAAAAGGTCACCGCCGGTCTTCTGCGCGATAATCCCAGCAATGATAGCGGTATTGCCTCTTGAAATATTTCCAACGCCGTATTCTTCGCCGGTACGTGAAAAATATGCAACCAAAATTTTACCTTGAGCAGAGGCACTTTCGCTAATTGACAACGCCAGCCCGATTACCGCCAACAGCACTATCAAAAATTTTTTCATTGCACTCACCTCAAATATTAACCAAATTGTATTTCCTGTTGCCCATTCCAAGTTCTTGCATAGCTGTTAATTGGCGCAAACCTTCGCGGCTTTCAATGCGATTAATTAAATCTTTACCGTCCGGCGCGGCGTAAACCATATCAACGCACGCTTGATCCACTGCAAGAATATCTGTCGACGCCGCAATTCCAATATCTTTCATTGTCGGTTCGGCGGCTGAAGTTCCCGCGCAGTCACAATCTACACTCATTCGCCGCATTACATTTATAAAAATAATTTTCTTGCCAAAATGGTCACAAATCGCCTTGCCGCTGTCAGCCATCAATTCCATAAACAAACCGCCAGTAACCCAGCGCCCATAATCAACCAAGCCGTGAACTTCGCGCTTACCAACTTTGCCGCTGGCACAACCTATAGCAATATTTTTCAAACTGCCGCCAAATCCGCCCATCGCGTGACCTTTAAAATGCGTCAAAACTATCAGCGAATCGTAATTGTTTAAATGCGCTCCAACTGCAACTTTTTTCAGGTGCAAGCCGCCATTCACCGGATAATCAACGTCACCGTCCGCGTCAATAATATCAACAGGGCAAAAAGTCCAGCCATTGGTTTTCAAAGTATCTCTGTGATTTGAAGTATTCGCTCGCGCGCCGCCATATGCAACATTCGCCTCAATAATCGTGCTGTTCGGAATCTGCGCCTGGAACTTCTGAACCATATCACGCGGTAAAATATTTGGACCGTGCGGCTCGCCAGTATGCAATTTAATCGCAACTCTGCCGCTGATTGTGCCATTAATTTTTTTGTACAGCTGAATCAAATGCTCGGCGTCAATATTTTTCGTGAAATAAACCGTTGATTTTTCGTTGCTTGCCGCCACGTCGCCAAAACCCATTAGCGCTGCACCTGCAGCAGTGACACCCGCCATCTTAATAAAATTTCTGCGCGACATTTTCATATTAATACCACCTTTCAATTTTGGTAAATTATAAATCACGTCACCGCTCCAACGCAATTTTAAGATTTCGCCACTTAAATAAGTTTTAGTAATAAAAAAAATCACCGAGAGGGTGATTTTCATTCTTCGACAAATGCTAAATACAATTCGTCAATTTCTTTCAACTTGGATTCGTGATCCGCCGCCAAGAGCGCTAATTTCGCCGGTTCAACCGCCGCGTTTATTTCGCGCTCAATCATTTTCAATTCCATCTCAGCCATTTTGATTTGCGCTTCAAGTTTTTCAAGCTGTTGTACCGATTTTTCCTGCGATTTGGATTTGGGCGGCTGTGAAGTTTTTTCAGTTTTTGGCTTAGAAATTTTTTCCGGTTTAGGAATTGCCGGTTTATCTTCAAATTCGATAACGCGGCTGGTCACTGCGTCCAATAAATATCTGTCGTGCGTAACGATTAAAATTGTACCCTCAAATTCGCGCAGTGCCGCTTCAATTGCCTCTCGCGCAGGTAAATCTAAATGGTTTGTTGGTTCGTCCAAAATTAAAAAATTTGCGCCGGTTAAAATCAGTTTTGCTAATGCTACGCGCGTTTTTTCGCCGCCCGACATATCAGCGATTGGCTTTTCTACAACCTGCGCGAATAAATCAAGTTTAGCCAATTCTGCGCGAGCCCGCTCCAATGTCAAATTAAAACAATTAACAAGTTCGTCAATCGCCGTCACATTTTCATTCAATTCTTCGTGCCCTTGCGAAAGATAGCCGATTTTAACACGATTGCCAATTTTGATATTGCCGCTGTCAGAGCGCAAATCGCCCACAATAATTTTTAAAAGAGTCGATTTGCCAATGCCATTTCTGCCGATTAAACCAACTTTTTCGCCCTTGAAAATTTCGGCGCTGAAATTCTTGATAATGTTTTTGAAATTGATATTGTCGAGAATTAAAACGCGGTTAGCAGACTCGGCGGCGTCAGCCAATTTGACTTTGACAAAATCATTGGACGGCGGCTTTTCCAGGCGCTCCATTCTGTCCAATTTAATCTGACGACTGCGCGCGCGTTTAGCTGTTGAAGCGCGAACTTTATTTCGACGAACAAAATCTTCAAGCTTAGCAATTTCTTCTTGCTGTTTTTCGTAAGCCTTCAATTCATATTCACGCCGCTCTTGCTTCAGCTGAATAAATTTTTCGTAATTCGCGCTGTAAACCGTCGCCTTGCCATTTTCCATATCAATAATCTTGTCAACGCAATTTTGCAGAAAATGCCGATCGTGCGTCACCGTTATCACCGTGTAGCGATAATTCTTCAAAAAATCTTCAAGAAAATCAATCGCGTAAATGTCAAGGTGATTTGTCGGTTCGTCCAAAATTAAAATTTTTCGCAGTTTCGCCGCCGCTAAATTCATTCGGATTTTTCGTCAATTCAAATTCGCTGAAACCTAAGCCGAATAAAATTTTCTTAGCTTGAAATTCTTCGACGCCAATGCTCAACATTTCAGCAAGTAGCGTAGATTTTTTGAATTGCGGCATCTGCTCAGCATAACCAATATCTTCTGCGCGAAGCCCGCTGATATTGCCCGCGTCAAATTCTTCAGCGCCCATCATAATTTTAATCAGCGTCGATTTGCCTGCGCCATTTTTACCAACGATACCGACTTTTTCGCCGTCCATAATCTTAAAACTCACGTCAGAAAAAATCAGCCGTTCGCCATAAAATTTAGTAACTTTGTCTAATTGAATCATAATGCCCTACTTAAAAAAATTTAAATAAATCAGCAGAATCACAATGCCAGGTACGCCGCACACGCCCACAATCAAGCAGTGAATAAATGTGATTTTTATTGTGAATATCCCGATGAAATTAAAAATGTACAACATAATTGCGCCGACAATGCTATTTTTTAGCAACCAAAACGGGAACGACGCCAGCTGAATTAGAAGCAACACAATGATTATTCCAATAACAGGACCGGCGAACATTTCTATATCAAAGTTAATCATATTAAGCCTCCCTTTAAATAGGCACGCGGTTTTCAATTGCCCTCGCAATGGTCACGCTGTCAGTACCGGAAAAATCCGCGCCAACCGCCATGCCCTGCGCGAGTTTCGTAACCTTGACGCCAAAAGGTTTTAAAAGTTTCGCGATAAAATGAGCCGTTGCAGTACCTTCAACATTCGGCTCAAGCGCAATGATAACTTCGTGAATATCGTTATTGTAAACGCGCTGAACTAATTCCTTGAGCTTAATATCTTCCTGCGTAACGCCCGCCATCGGTGAAATTAATCCGCCGGTCACGTGATATTTTCCCGTGTAAAAGCCCGCACGCTCGATCGCATCTAAATCTTTGGAATCCTTGACAACGCAAATAGTTTGCCCGTCGCGTTTATCAGAGGCGCAAATTTCGCAAATGTCTCTGCCAATGTCAATAGTATTAAAACATATCGCGCAGGAGTGCGTTTCGGCCTTGATATTTTTAATGGCGTAGGCGAGATTTTCAACGTCTTCAGCCTTCATTTCGACGATATGATAAGCAAGCCGAGCGGCAGTTTTCTCACCGACGCCCGGCAATTTCATCAGCGATTCCTTAAGATTCGCCATAGCTTTTGAACTCATATTTTCACCTTAAGGCTTACATCTTTTACAAGGAACATAACCCGCGCTGAGAGCTTCCTCGCGCGAATTTATTCCAACTTGATTGTGCGGATTCATTTCATCGACCGAGCGGCAATCGGCATAGTGAAACCGCATTGTATTAGCATTGCCGATATATGGCGTGTTGAACAGTGCCGCCGCCAGCGCAGTTGTCATTGTGCCAATTAAAATTAACGCTACTAATAAAATTTTTTTCAAGGTTGATGCCCCATTCCCACTAAACACGCTTAACTGCCTCGATAGTTTTTTGCAGGCTGGATAAATCTTCGACATTTAGGCTTTGAATTTGTTTGTCAATGCGCCGATTGAAACCGCACAAAGTTTTACCAGGACCGCACTCAATGAAAGTATCAGCGCCAAAATTTTTCATAGCCTGCACGCAGTCAATCCACCTGACAGGATTATCCGCCTGAGCGACGAGATTATTTTTAATGTCAGCCGCCGAAGTTTCCAATTTGCCGGTGAAATTCGCTGCAATCGGAAAAGCAGCGTCGTGAATTTCAATTTTATCAAGTTCAACAGAAAGTTTTGCAGCGGCAGGTTTCATAAGCGTGCTATGGAAAGGCGCACTAACCGGCAAAACTACAGCTTTTTTCGCACCAGCGGCTTTCAATTTTTCAACAGCCAAATTAACGCCCGCCACAGTTCCGGCAATTACAGTTTGTCCAGGACAATTAAAATTAACAGCCTGCACAGTGTCAGAAATTTCATTGCAGGCATTAATAATCAGTTCGTCGTCAAGTCCGATAATCGCCGCCATTGCGCCTTGACCAACAGGAACTGCCTCCTGCATAAATTGCCCACGCTTGTGAACTAAAACTACCGCGTCACTGAATTTCAACGCGCCAGCCGCCACCAGCGCCGAATATTCGCCTAAACTGTGACCGCCTGCAACTTCAGCTTCAACGCCTTCAGCCTTCAAAAGTTCAGACGCTATCACGCTGACAATCAAAATTGCCGGTTGCGTATTCGCAGTAAGTTTTAAATCGTCTTCCGAGCCTTCAAAGCACATTTTTTTTATCGAATAACCAAGTGCCGCGTCCGCTTCGTCGAAAAGTTTTTTAGCCGCGTCGAAGTTATCATAAAAATCTTTACCCATACCGACGAATTGTGCGCCCTGTCCAGGAAAGACCATAGCCAATTTGCCCATGAAAAAAACTCCCTTCGGTCGTTTTTTAGGGATAAGTGTAAAGGGTCTAGGGAATAGTAATTAAAAACTAGTCCCTTGCCTCTATTCCCTATCCCCTAAATAATTACTTTGAAGATTGGCAACCGCCGCCGGTAAACCATTAACAATATCGTCAATAATTTCTTTGACAGTTTTAATATCTTCAAGCATACCGGAAATTTGCCCAATCATAACCGAGCCATTTTCAACGTCGCCTTCATGCGTTGCTTTATGCAAACTTCCGACGCCGAGCTTTTCAAGTTCTTCAGCCGACGCGCCCGCCGCCTCCATTTCAAGATATGTGCGCGTTAATTTATTCGCTATGACTCGCGCAGGATGTCCCAAAGTTCTGCCGGTTACGACGGTTGAGCGATCTTTAGCCTTGAGTACGATATTTTTATAATTCGGGTGAGCAATACATTCTTTGCTGAGCACAAAGCGCGTTCCCATTTGAATGGCATGAGCGCCCAATGCAAAAGCCGCCGCTAAACCGCGACTGTCACCAAATCCGCCCGCCGCTATTACAGGAACTTCAACCGCGTCTACAACTTGAGGAATTAACGGCATTGTAGAAATTTCGCCGATATGCCCGCCAGATTCACAGCCTTCAGCAATAATTGCGTCCGCGCCAGATTTAACCAGCCGCTTAGCCAATGCAACGCTCGCTATAACTGGAATAACTTTCGCACCAATTTCTTTCAGCGCAGGAACATATTCGCCAGGATTGCCCGCACCCGTTGTAACAACCGGCACGCGCTCATCAATTACGACTTGCATTACTTCTTTGACAAACGGCGACATCAGCATAATATTCACGCCGAAAGGTTTATCTGTCCAACCTTTGCACTTTTGAATTTCTTTTCGCAAAACATCGGGTGGCATATGCCCCGCGCCGATTAGCCCTAAACCGCCAGCATTCGATACTGCAGACGCAAGTTCCGCCGTGCCTATCCACGCCATTCCGCCTTGAAATATCGGGTATTTAATATTTAGTAGCTTACAGATTATGTTATTCTCGAACATTCAATCTTCCTCCTCGCCTTTTATATTATAACCTGCGCAAATTTTTATTTCAATCACGTTTTATTGCCCCAGCGCCGCCTTGATATGCCCCAAAACATTACTTTGAACATAGCCATTGGCAACGCCGATAGCACTGCAAATAGATTTAGCGTCTGAACTACCGTGACTTATTATGCAGTAACCATTCACGCCCAAAAGCGGAGCGCCGCCATACTCGGAAGCATCAAGCCTTTTAGCTAAATCTTTGAGAGTTGGCATTAACATTAAAGCGCCAAGTTTAGCCGATAATCCGCCTTCATCAATCGATTCTTTAATCAGCTTGAAAATCGTATTAGCAAGTCCTTCGCCGAATTTTAAAACCACATTGCCGACAAATCCGTCGCAAACAATTACGTCAAAATCGCCCGCTGGAATATCGCGTCCCTCAGCATTGCCGGTAAAATTTATTGTAGACATATTTTTAAAAAGCTGATACGTTTCCTTAGCTTGTTCGTTGCCTTTAGTTTCTTCTTCGCCGATATTCAGCAGACCAACTTTAGGATTTTTTTTGCCTAAAACATGTTCGACATAAAGCGCGCCCATAATTCCGCTTTGAACTAAATGCTCGGGTTTACTGTCGACATTTGCGCCGCTATCTAAAAGCAACGTAACGCCTTTGGGTGTGGGAATAGGCGTAGCAATGGCAGGGCGACCTATGCTGTGAATGCGTTTTAAAATTAATTGAGCCGCTGCCACCGCCGCGCCCGTTGAACCGGCAGAAAGTACCGCGTCACATTCGCCGTCCTTAACCATTTTTGTAGCGACCACGACGGACGAATCTTTTTTATTGCGAACCGCGTCAGCCGGATGCTCGCCCATTTCAATTATTTCTGTGGTATGTTTTATTGTCAGCGGAAGATTTTCCCAATCGCTTTCTTCGCGCAGGACTTCACGAACTTTATTTTCATCGCCAACTAAGATTATTTCGCAGGAATACTTTTTAACAGCTTCAAGTGCACCCTTAACTATTTCCGCAGGAGCTCTATCGCCGCCCATCGCGTCAACTGCAATTTTCATTTAACTACTCCTATAACAAAAAAATGAGCAGGTTTTAATGCCTGCCCAAACAATTTCCGCTATCCTCAAGCCGTTTCAATGACTTCTTTGCCGTCATAGTAACCGCATTCCAGGCACACATGGTGCGGGAGTTTTGGTTCGTGGCATCTCGGACATTTTACGTAGTTCGGAACTTCCAACTTCCAATTAGCACGGCGCCTTTCTTTTAGGTGCTGCCAAAGTTTACACCTCCTCGATTGATTTGAAATTCAATAACGGTGCAAGTCTCGGGTCAACACAAAACCTGTTACAATTACACACGCCGTCATTCAAATTTTTTCCGCAGATTGGACACAGCCCTTTGCAATCAGCCTTACATAGATTTTGAATAGGTTGACTGGCAATGAGAGTATCGCGAATCAGCTCGGTAATATCAACTGAATCGTCAAGGACATCCGTGGGATTAAAAACTTCGCTGAAATCGATAATTTGATTTTCCGACGCATTGTTTAAGCATCTATCGCAGATAAATTCTTTTTTGCAAAAAATCTTACCGCTGGCGACAATTTTTAAACTGTCATTAGCGATTTCGCCCAGAATTTTGATATCGCCGACAAATTTACCATTATCTAAGAAATTACCATTGCAAAATTTTTCAGCTGATAGTACGAACTGGAAGGGTACACTAACGCCCCTGATAATCTGCACTTTGAGCATTTTACAACACCGCCGCTGTTATTGTCAAGGATTAAGTAATTCCACGCTGGTTGAAAAATATCCTACTTGCCATAGGGAAAATATTAGATTAAAATGATAACATACTAAAGGAGAAGCGCGCAGGACGCGCGCTTCCCGCGCCATTTTCAGGATTGAAAATTTGCGCGGCTGTATATTATTTTTTTAATCGCTCTTGTCTGATCTCTCACGACCGATCCTATTTTGTTTTTCTTTCTTTGCTTGGCGTTTCTTTATTTTTACAAAAAGAAAGAAATGCCTATATACAAAAATTTGAGGTGATTTTATATGTCAAATGGAAGGATTTTAATCGGCACTGATAAAACTTTGGTAATGCTGATTAATCGGGAAACCGCCGAAATTTTCTACAATGGAGAGCCGATGAAAGTCTTAACTGCGAATACTACTGATGCTGCACAAGAAAAGCACGTTCCAGTTGTTGAAGTGGACGGCAATAAAATTTCTGTGAAAGTTGGTAGCGTTGCACATCCAATGACGGAGGCGCATTTTATTCAGTGGATTTATCTGCAAACAAAAAACGGCGGGCAACATCGTTACTTGACGCCCACCGATAAGCCAGAAGCCACTTTTTTAATTGCGGAAGGTGATACTCCCATTGCGGTTTATGAGTATTGCAATTTGCACGGGCTTTGGATGGCTAAAATTTAATCTACTGCAAATATTTGAAGAGAAGTTGACGTTAACAGCGGCAACTTATTTTTTTGTTCAGAAAAACCAACTGGCGCGCGTGAAGAATACTTTATTAGTGCCGCCGTTGAAAGATTTGCCATGAAAATAATTAATTGCCGCCAATGTATTTTTATAAGGGACATAATTGCCGCCGAAATCAAAGCCTTTTTTGTTGCCAGTTCTGCCGTAAGTGTCGAAAGTTGGAGCAATGCCGACCTCATCGCCGATATAACGATATGCAACGAATGCGCCCCAGCTTTGGGGGATTTTTTTATCAGCGCCGAGATAGTCCCACTCAATGCTATATGCGTTCTTGTGGTCGTCCGCCTTGCTGTTGCGAGCATAAGCCGCCGCAATTTTCATATCGTCGTTTAATTGATAGGCGCCGCCGATTGATAAAATTTTCGCCTTGCCGTCGTCAAGTTTGAAGTGCCGATAAGCAATGCCGCCGTCAATGCCCTCGTCGTTATCATAGAGCGCCTCAATGCCAACATAATCAGCCGCAGGGTCTGTATCGCTGTTGTAGCCTTTCCAACGCCCCGCTTCAAATTTCGCCTCAATATTTTCATTGACATTATAAGTTAAACGCCCGCCACTGAAAAAATCATCAGCTACAAGCCCTTGATCTGCATATGTGAAAAGCGGCATTTTGCCAAAATCAATCTTTAATTTGTCATATTTGCCTTCGGCGTAAATGAAAGTCAATTCGGCGTCACCGGACGAATCGGATTTCATATTGTCAGTGGCAGTGATACGCGCCTTCGCCGCCCAAGTGTCATTGATTTGCACGGTTGGGAAAAAGCGGACTTGAATTTGGTTTGAATTTTGCCTAACGCCGGCAGTTTTGTCATTCCAGTAGCGATAACGAACTTCACCAGTCCATTGAACCATATCAGAATGTTTTTCAAGATTGGAAATGCGCACGCCTAAATCGTCAATCTCGTTGCGAAATTCATTAGCAAGCCGGTCAATATCAGAGCGAACTTTTAAATCGACTTGCATATTGCGCAAGCGTCTTTCGTGCGAAGAAAGATTTTCGTTAACGCTAAGACTCACGCCCTTAACAATTTCCGGATTTTTTTCAAGCATCTTGTCATATTCTTCAAGGTAAATCATGGCATTGGCAACCATTTGAGCCATTTCGTAGCGAGTTATTGGATTTTCGCCGCGAAAAGTGCCATCGCCATAGCCACTGATAACGCCGGCTTTTTGCAATCTGCTAAGCGCGCCATAAGCCCAATGATTTTGAGGGACGTCACTAAATGGTTCAGCCGCAAAGGTCGTTGACGCCGTGCCTATAATTAGAGCCGCGCTCAAGGCTGTAGTAATTGATTTTCTCATTTAAATTCGTCCTTTGAAAAATTTTTAGAAAAACCAACTGGCGCGGGCAACGAAAACGTGACTGGTATCATTGTTAATTAAATTTTTGCCGTGCAAATAGCTGAGCCTGATCAAAGTATCTTCCATCGGTGAATACGTCCCGCCGAAGTCAAAACCTTTAATATCCCTGAACAGTCGGTAGGTGTCGACAGTGCCCAAAGGACTTGCGAAAGCGCCGACATAGCGATAAGCCACGAATGCGCCATAACTGCCTGGCTCGTCGGGGTTTGCTCCCTGATAAACCGCCTCTATATTATACGCTTTGTCAAGACGGTTAGCGTCGGTATTTTTCGCATAAGCGCCGTACAAATTCCAATCGTCGCTCAATTGATATGAACCGCCCAAAGTCAAAATATTATTTTTGCCGATAATCCGATTTTTAACGTAATGATAGCCAACGCCCGCTGTGAATCGTTCGTCGTCGTCCGTGTAAACGCCTTCGCCAGAAATATATGTAACGTGATTGCCGCCGACCATGTCTTTAATTTCGTTCCAGCGACCGGCGTCAGCCTTTAAATCAAAGTTGCCGTCATATTGAGTTGCAACTTCAACGCCCGTGAAAAAATCATCGAAAAAGCCGCCGCTCATCGGATTTCTATCAACTATAGATACCAGCGGAACTTTGCCGGCTTTGAAATTATATTCGTCAAAATTGCCGTCAAGATAAAGGAAATTCATTTCGCCGTCTGTATCGTCGCCGTTAATATCCCAGCTGCCGGTAAAACGCGCCTTGATAGCAAAATCGTCATTAATTCGGTAAGTCGGCAAAAGCCTAAGTTCCAAAATGCTTGGGTGAGATTTGGCATTTTTAGCAAATTTAATGTGCGAATAGGTATAGCGTGCCTCGCCGTCAAGGCTAAATTCATCTGAAAAATCTTTAGCAAAAGTTGTAGACGCCGCACCGAGCACAAATGCCGTCGTCAAAGCTGACGCAATTATTTTTTTCATACCAGCACCTCCAATAAATTTTTAAATTATGTTAGCATACGCATTTGTTTTTTTCAAGCAGCTTTTAGTTAGCGATTATTGGTTAGCTTTTGAATAATAAAAAAGCCGTCGAACAATGGCGGCCTGTGATTTATTTTAATCGTTGAATAATTCTTAGAAGAAAATGCTCGCGCGTGCAAATACAGTTCTGGCATTATTATGATTAAAGTGCTTGCCGTGGAAATAGCTGACTTTCAAAAGAGTATCTTTCATTGGAGTGTAAGAGCCGCCCAGGTCAAAGCCTTTCTTGTTGGGGGTACCAAAGGTATCGTAAGTTGGAGCAAGACCAACCGTTGAAGGAACATAGCGATAAGCCACATAAGCGCCCCAAGAGCCTTCCTCAGAGCGTTTTGCGCCAAGATAATCAGCCTCGATATTAAAAGCGTCTTTATGATTGCCGCCCTTGTTATTGTGACCGTACGCGCCGTTAACGCTCCAATCCTCGTTTAATTGGAAATCTCCGCCAACTGTGAGGATATTTGCCTTAAAACCGTTTCTTTGAAGATGATGTATACCTGCGCCAACTTTCAATTCATCATTTAAATCATAAAGAGCTTCAGCGCCAATATAATCGCGGCGCAAGCCATCAGCAGCACCGTCCCAAACGCCGCCGTTAACTTTGAAGTCAAAATCTTCAACATTAGCTTTCACTTGCACGCCGCTGAAGAAATCATCGGCAAGCATACCTTTATCAGCGTCAGTGTAAAAAGGCATCTTACCAGCATTTACTTGGAAATTGTCAAATTTACCTTCCAAATAGGCAAAATTCATCTTCCAATCAGAATCGCTGTCATCTTCCATATGATTATATCTGCCAGTAAAACGAGTTTTGATAGCCAAATTGTCGTTAATCTGGATTGTTGGCAAAAGTCGAAGTTCAAGGCGGTTATTGCTGGTTTTGCTGGACGCTTTTTTATTGTGCCAAAAACGATAGCGGAACTCGCCGTTCAAATTAAATTTTTTAGTCCAATCGTCATCGTCTTTGGAATCGTAATCGTAACTGTTGCGATAATCATTTTCGCGCTCAAGTACGGCAATGCGCGCGCGTAAATCCCGCAATTCATTTTCAACCTGTGCGTCACGACTCGGGCGTACCGATATAGCCGGTTTTTGAAAATCAATTTCCGGTTCTTGTTCTTCAACTATTGGCGCTGCTGAAGCCTGCGGTGCTATTATTCCTAAAGCAAACGCCGCTGTCAATGCTGAAAGCACTGTCTTCTTCAATGTAATCTCCTCCTCATAATTTATTGGCAACGCATCTGGAGAAGCTAAAAATATAAATGTACAATTCCAAAAAAATTATAAACCTTCTCCTAAAATTGCGCTTTTGTGCAAAAATAATAGCATATGCGAAAGTTTTTTTCAAGCAGTCTTTCAGATTTTTATCATATTGTTAGCTAGCTTACTTAATTTGCAATGTATAGAGAAAAATGCTATACTGCGCGCGTGTTAAATTATTTTTGAGAAGGTGAGAACGGTGCAAGTTTACATTTTCTTCAACTGCGACGAAAATAAATCGGAGGCGTCAATGAATATTTTTTACAGCAAAGCCGTATTTGGCTACGGGAAAAATTCACGCCAGAAACTTTTTAACAGAGTTATAGCCGAAAAGCAAGCCGGTCGCATAAAAATTGCCGACGAAAATATTAAAGAAGTTGAATCGCTAATTATGGACGGCGATCCTGCTGAGGCGAGTAAATTTATTCAATTCGGCGTGATAAAAGTTTTTGATTGTATGTAATGGAGGTTTGATAACTTGAAATATATGACGGGAAATGAACTGCGCGAGGCGTATGTAAAATTTTTTGCTGAAAGGAAAGGGCATTTGCATTTGCCGAGCGCGTCACTGATACCGAAAGATGATCCAACGCTTTTAATGATTGGAGCGGGAATGGCGCCTTTCAAAGCGTATTTTACCGGCAAAGTTACGCCGCCGTGCCGCCGCGTTGTAACGTCTCAACGTTGCGTTCGTACCGGCGATATTGAAAATGTTGGTCGCACTGCGCGACATCATACTTACTTTGAAATGCTTGGAAATTTTTCATTCGGCGATTATTTCAAGCCGGAGGCAATTCCGTGGGCGTGGGAATTTTTGACTGAAGTTTGCGGCTTGCCGAAAGATAAGCTTTGGGTTTCGATTTATCCGAAAGATGATGAGGCTGAAAAAATTTGGCTCAAACAGCCTGGCTTAAATCCAAAACATATCGTGCGAATGGAAGATAATTTTTGGGAAATTGGCACGGGCGGACCTTGCGGACCGGATTCGGAAATTTACATTGATTTGGGCGAAGAGCGCGGCTGCGGAAAAGATACTTGCGCGCCTGGCTGCGATTGTGACAGATATTTGGAAATTTGGAATTTGGTTTTCACGCAATACAACAAAACTGAAGACGGCAAATATGAGCCGCTTGAACATAAAAATATTGATACCGGTTGCGGCTTAGAGCGTCTGGCGTCTGTTCTGCAGAATAAGCCTTCCAATTTTGAAACCGATTTACTTTTCCCGATCATTGAGTACGTCGAAAAATGCAGTGGCGTTAAGTACGGCGTTGACGCGAAAAAAGATATTTCGTTCAAAGTTATTGCCGACCACGCGCGCTCTATGTCGATTATGATAATGGATGGAATTTTGCCATCGAATGAAGGGCGCGGTTATGTTTTGCGTCGAATTTTGCGGCGGGCGATTCGTCACGGGCGTATGCTTGGCATTAAGGACGCATTTTTGGAAGGCGCGGTTGATGCCGTCAATAAAATTTACGCGGGCGTTGAGGATTTTGAGGAACTCGGCGCGAAAATCAGCTACATTAAAAAAGTTATTCGCATTGAAGAAGACAGATTTGCGGCGACTCTCGCGCAGGGCATGGAACTTTTAACGCGCGAAATTGACGCTGTTAAAAAATCCGGCAAGACTGAAATAGGCGGCGAATTTATTTTCAAACTCTATGATACTTACGGCTTCCCGTTTGAATTGACTGATGAGATTTTGCAGGAAAATTCTTTGACGCCCGATAAAGTCGGCTTTGATAAGGCAATGGAAAATCAGCGGCAACGTGCTCGTGCGGCGCGCGCAGCTAATGAGTGGGCGGCTATTCCGGATTTGTCTTCGGTTAACGTTAAAAAATTAAAGCAAGACGAAAATACATCCGAATCAAAAGTTGTTGCTATGTGGAAAGATGGCAAATTGGTTGACGAAATTCACGACGGCGACGAAGTTGGAATAATTTTAGAGAGCACGCCATTTTACGCTGAAGGCGGCGGGCAAGTCGGCGATGTTGGAGAATTTACCGGAGAGCTTAGCAAAATTCGCGTTGACAATGCTAAGAAACTTTTGGACGGCACGATTTACCATGAGGCTTATGTTGAGGAAGGGCAGCTGAAAATTGGCGAAGTTGTCAAGATTCAAATTGACCGCGATAAAAAACTTTCTTCTGCGCGAAATCACACAGCGACGCATTTATTGCAGGCGGCGCTCAGAAAAGTTGTCGGCGAGCAAGTTCATCAAGCGGGTTCATTGGTGACGCCGGAGCGTTTGCGCTTTGACTTTTCCAATTTCGAGCCGGTAACTGCTCAACAAATCGCGGCGGTCGAGGAACTTGTTAACGAAGAAATTTTAAAGGCGGCGGACGTTGATATTCAGCAAATGGGAATTGACGACGCGAAAAAATTGGGCGCAATGGCTTTATTTGGCGAAAAGTACGGCGATGTTGTGCGAGTGGTTACAGTTCCTGGTTTCAGCTGTGAACTTTGCGGCGGCTCTCATGTTAAAAATGTTGGTCAGATTGGCAGATTTAAAATTGTCAGCGAAAGTGGCGTAGCGGCGGGAGTTCGGCGCATTGAAGCGATAACCGGTCGCGCAGCTATCAAGGACGCCAATAAACAAACTGAAATTTTAAATTCGGTATCGACACTTTTAAAAATTCGCGCAGAAGATTTACCCGCGCAAGTTGAAAAAATTCTTGCTGAAGATAAATCAATGAAGAAACAGCTTGACGAAGTACACGCCATGCAAGAAAAAGCTGAAGCGCAGAAACTTTTATTAGCCGCGAAAGAAATTGGCGCGCTGAAATGTCTGGGCGGTATGGCTAAAGCTAAGGATATGGACGAACTGCGCGACATTGCCGATTTTCTCATTGATAAACTTGAAGGCGGCGGCGTAGTGGTTTTGGCGGCGGTTAATGACGGCAAGGTCAATTTGGTTGTCAAGGCTGATAAAAAAGCTGTCAAGGCTGGTATTCACGCGGGTAATATTGTCAAGGAAATTTCAAAGCTGATAGGCGGCGGCGGCGGCGGTCGTCCAGATATGGCGCAGGCTGGCGGAAAAAATCCCGAGGGTTTGCCAAAAATGTTTGAGGCGGCTGAAAATGCCATTCGCAAGGTCGCTGAAAATCCTAACAACGATAAAAAATCTGGAGGTTTGAAAGGTATGTTTGAATCTGTGAAAAATCTTGCAAGTAACGTTAAAGACGCTGTTGCTGAGAAAGTTGACGACGCTAAGGAAAAAGCCGCTGACATTAAAGAAAAAGTCGCTGATAAAGTTGACGATGTGAAAGACGCTGTTGTTGAAAAAGTTGACGACGCCAAAGAAGCCGTTGCTGAAAAAGTTGACGACGCCAAAGACAGGGTAAGCGCCGCCTCTAAAGATTTAAAAAATGCTAAATCGACGCTCGCCGAAGTTAAGGAAGATATTAAAGATTCTGTTGAAGAAAAAGTTGAAAATGTGGTTGAAAAGGCTAAGGACGCGAAATTTGAAGCAGAAGCGAAAGTTAAAGGCGCGGTTCGTGGCGTCATGAAAGAAACTGTTAAAACTATTAAAAAGGCTGAGGGCGAGCTCAAATAAAAAATTTTCGTTGACAATCAAGTTGTTTGTGTTATTATGGCAACAGATTTTGATTTTGGAAGGGGCGAACTTTGGATGTTTGGAATAATTGTCGGAACTCACGGCGAATTTGCTAACGGAATTCTGGAATCTTGCGAAATGATTTTGGGCGAAGATACCGTTAAAAAGGGCATTCGCGCAGTAACTTTGAAACGCGGCGAAGGTCCGGATAACGTCATTGAAAAGTATAAAGCGGCTATTGCGGATTTGGGCAATCCGGATCGCATTTTGTTTTTAAATGATTTGCGCGGCGGCACTCCGTACAATGCGGCTAGCACTCTTGCCATTGCTGATGAAAAATATGGTATCGTGGCGGGCGTGAATTTCCCGATGCTTATTGCTATGGCGCAGGAACAGATGGTTGACGACGGTACCGAAGATATTAAATCGATTATGCAAAAGGCTATTGACGCGGGCAAAGAAGGCGTCATTCCTACTACTTATGACGATCTCAACACTCCTGCCGGCGACGAAGACGATTTATAATATTTTTTGACACAAACAAAAAAGGCGGTTGTTTCCCCAAAATCGGAGATTCAACCGCTTTTTTAGTGTTCAGCCATTATTCCCTATTCGCTAAATCCTAGCCCCTAACCCCTCAATTATCGGATTCGAGCAAGCCTCTGTAAACTACGCAGAAATTTTCAGTTTGCGCGTCGCGGAATACAAAGAAATTGTGATTGAGCAAATTCATCTGCATAATCGCTTCCTGCACGTCCATAGGTTTAACGACAAAGCGCTTGGTTTTCACAACCGGATATTCTTCAGCTTCTTCTTCGTGCTGTTGCTGCTCGTTGCGAATTTTTTGTTCTTCAGCGAAGAGCTCGGATTTAAAGCCGCCGCCGCGAAAACGACGCTCAAGCTTAGTTTTTTGCTTACGAATTTGACGCTCTAACTTTTCGACGACCAAATCAATTGAAGAATACATATCCGCAGTTGATTCTTGACCGCGAAGGACTAAACCGCTGCGCGGAATTTCAGCCGTAACTTCGACAATGTGTCTACCTTTTTCAACAGCCAAAAGTACAGAAACGTCTTGAATATTTTCAAAGTAACGGGTGATTTTGCCTACGCGTTTTTCAACGTAATCGCGCAGATTTTGCGTCACTTCCACGTTTTTGCCGCGAATATTAAATGTAGCCATAAAAATTCAGCTCCCTCCAAATTACGCCCGTTCGATATAATTTCCCGTGCGCGTATCAATTCTTAAAATATCGCCTTCGTTAATGAAAAGCGGCACTCTAACGACATAACCGGTTTCAAGCGTGGCATTTTTAGTAGCGCCGGTTGCTGTATTGCCCTTAACGGCGGGCTCGCATTCAGTAACTTTCAGCTCAACGGAATTTGGCAAACTTACGCCGATAATCCGATTTTTAAAAGTCTGAAGGTTAACTTCCATATTTTCCTTGAGGTAATTGAGAGCGTCGCCGAGTTGCTCTTTAGTCAATTCCATTTGCTCGTAGGTTTCAGTATCCATCAAGGTATAATTGCCGTCGGTTTCGTAAAGATATTCCATTCTGCGGGTATCAAGGCGAGCTGGCGGCATTTTTTCATTGGGGTTAAAAGTACGCTCAACAACTGCGCCGGTTTCAACGTTTTTAATTTTCGTACGGACAAAAGCCGCGCCCTTGCCAGGTTTTACGTGCTGAAATTCAACAACCTGCCACGCGCCGCCGTCAATCTCAATCGTTAGACCCGTCCTAAAATCTGTACTTGAAATCACAAAAACATTCCTCCAAATTTAAATTTCTATCAAATGTTTGGGGCTATTCGTCAAAGTTTCTGCCGCGCCCTCTGTAACCAGCACGGTATCTTCAATTCTAAGCCCGCCGAATTTTTCAATATAAACGCCAGGTTCATCAGTCACAATCATATTTGCCGCCAAGATTTTATTACACAATCGGCTAAGTCGCGGCTCTTCGTGAATTTCCAAACCTAAACTATGTCCCAGTGAGTGCGTAAAATATTTGTCGAGTCCTGCGCGAGATAATTTTTCACGAACAGCAGAATCAACAACCTTGCAACTTTCGCCGGATTTAATAATTTCCAAGCCGTGAAGTTGAGCGTCCAAAACAGCGGCGTAAATTTCGCGTTGACGCTCATTAGCCTTGCCCACGCAAATTGTCCGCGTCATATCTGAACAGTAACCATTGAACATTGCGCCGAAATCCATTGTGACAAATTCACCAGCTGAAATTTTTTTATCGGTCGCTGTACCGTGCGGCAAACTCCCACGAATTCCCGACGCAACAATCGTATCGAACGAGGGCTTTTCTGAGCCATACCTCCGCATTAAATTTTCCAATTCAGCCGCAACTGCAATCTCGCTGACATTTGGCTTGATAAAGTTCAAAACTTCGGCAAAAGCTTTATCGGCAATTTCGCACGCCCGACGAATACAGGAAATTTCAGCCGCATCTTTAATCTGCCGCAAACTGTCAATTTCCAGTGCTTTCAATTCGACGCCAGATAAATTTTCTTTCAGCTTAGTATATTCGTCAAAAGTTACAACTCTACCTTCAAAGCCGATATTTTTTGTGCCGCTAATTTTAATTTCTTCAGCCAATTTTTTAAAAAGACCGGCGCGTTGTTCGATAATCTCAAAATCTGCAGTTTGAAGTTTCGCCTGTTCGGTATATCGGCTGTCGGTTATGAGCTTGCGAAAATTTTTGCCGATAAGTAAAACTGTGCTATCGCCGCGAAATCCGCTGAAATAATAAACATTCTCCGCTTTGTTGATAATCACCGCGCCAAGATTTTCAGCGTCAATTTTCCTCTGCAGATTATCAATTCGCGCATTAAAATTAAAATTCATTTAGATTCACGCTGCAACTTTCTGATCGCAATTTCCAACGCTGCAATGTAACTGTCGACGCCGAAACCGCAAATTTGTCCTATTACCACCGGCGCGATAACCGAGTGATGCCTAAATTCTTCACGCTTATGCACGTTCGACAAATGAATTTCTATGACCGGTACCGGTATTGCCGCAATGGCGTCGCGCAGTGCTACGCTGTAATGCGTCAGTGCCGCCGCGTTTAATAAAATGAAATCGTATCTGCCGCGCGCTTTTTGTATCGCTTCAACTAATTCGCCTTCAAAGTTCGACTGCAAAAAATTTATTTCGTCCGCACCTAGTTCTTTTGCACGCTCGCGCAGAGTTTCATTTATCGCCGCCAATGTCAAACTGCCGTAAATTTCCGGTTCGCGCGTCCCTAGCAAATTCAAATTCGGTCCGTGCAAGACTAAAATTCTTTTCGTATTTATGCCATCAATACCTAATTCCAAATTTATTCTCCCCTTTGACAACGTCGAGGTCATTGCTTTTCAGCTGGACGACCTTTGAATAACCGTTGCCGCGTTTAAGCCGCTCAATCAATTCGTCGATAACTGCAGAAGTGCCTTGAATTTCCATTGTAACAGAGCCATCATCCAAATTCTTTACCCAGCCGCTTATCCCCAACGCTCGCGCCTCTTGCCGCACAAAATAACGAAAACCAACGCCTTGTACGCGCCCCTGAACCGTGACAGATTTTCTTACAGCATTTTTGTCATCAATCGGCTGAACTGTCTCTTCGTCTGAACGACTGCCGAAAATTTTTTTAAAAAGCTCTCTCATAAAAATTCACCCTCCCACGTCATTTGGCAAAATTTCAGCGCGTCGACTTCAGGGTTAGTGAAGTCATATTCAAGTCCTGCGCGAAGTTTTTCAAGCTCAGTCATAGCGAGCACCTCATTAAAGAAAAAATTTCCAGCGGTTGCATTATCGGTATTTTAACGATTTGCTGAGCGTGCGGCGCTGATAAAATTTCATTGCCTTCTGAATCGAACATCGCTGATATTTTTTGTGAAAAAGTTTTTCCGCTCGGCTGAAAAAATTCAACTTCCTGCCCAAGTTCAAATTTGCCGCGTTGCTCAATCGTCGCCATCATATTTGCCGCGTCAAATTCCCGAACAATACCAAGAAATTCACTAGCACGTTTTGGCTTCGACGTATCATAAATTTCGGTAGGTTTGCCGTCGCTGATAAAAAATCCGCTGGTGTACGGGCGATGAGCAACCTTGTCAAGTTCTTCAAGCCACTCTGCGCGAATTTTAAAATCACCGGCAAAATAGCTATCAATAGCTGCGCGATAAACTTTCACAACGCCCGCCACGTAATTAACGCTTTTCATACGCCCTTCAATTTTCAGTGAGCTGACGCCACTCTCAATTATTTTATCAAGATATGGCAATAAGCACAAATCTTTTGAGTTCATAACGTAAGCGCCGCGCGAATCTTCATCCACAGCAAAAAATTCATTGGGACGCTTTTCCTCCATCAAAGCATATTTCCAGCGACAAGAATGCGTACATTCGCCTTTATTACCGTCGCGCCCAGTCAAATAATGCGATAAGTAACAGCGCCCAGAATATGATATGCACATAGCGCCGTGAACAAAAATTTCAAGTTCTGCCGCGCATTTATTTTTAATCTCGGTAATTTCGTCAAAAGTTAATTCGCGCGCCAAAACTATTCTGCTGGCGCCCATTTCGCTGAAAAAATTAACCGCCCGCCAATTCGTTATATTCGCCTGCGTGCTGACGTGTAACTGTAAATTTTTCGTTAAACTCTTAGCTAAATTGAAAACGCCCAAATCCGAAATTAAAACAGCATCAACGCCCGCGTCATCCAGAAATTTGAAGTACTGCGCGAGTTCGTCCAAATCTGCATTATGCGCAAAAACATTCGCCGCTACATAAATTTTTTTATTCAGCCGGTGCGTAAATTCGACGGCTTGAAGAATTTCTTGCTCAGTAAAATTATCGCCATACGCCCGCAAGCTAAAATTTTTCCCGCCAATATAAACCGCGTCCGCGCCATAAATCAGCGCCGCCTGCAACTTTTCAAAATTCCCCGCCGGTGCTAAAAGCTCAACCAAAATCTTCACCGCCTTAGCGATACTCATTAACCAAATTCAAATGTTCGTCGTAAGTATACGCGTAATGATTATGTCCGTCCCTATCCGCCACGAAATATAAATAATCTGTGTCGGCAGGATACAATACAGCTTCAATCGCCGCCATTCCGGGATTGGCTATAGGTCCTGGCGGTAAACCTGCATTTTGATAGGTGTTGTATGGCGAATCAATTTTTGTATCCTCAATCGTCACGTCTTCCTTTGGCTCGTCAAGCAAATATTGCAGGCTGGCGTCTGTTTGCAAAGGCATATCCATTTTCAGCCGCTTCAAAAAAACCTGCGCGACTATTGCCCTGTCTTCGTCAAAACGAACTTCACGCTCAACCAATGACGCCAACGTTGTTAAATCATAAATTGACAAACCCATATTTTCAGCGCGCGCTCGCATTTCCGCAGTCAACCGGCTGTCAAATTCGCCCGCCATCATATTCAAAATTTCTTCAATGCTGTAATCTGTTTCAATATCGTAAGTTTCCGGAAATAAAAAACCTTCAGCTGCATATCGAACGTCAGGGCGGCGTTTCATGTAATCGTAGGGCGCAAAATTTTCTGCCGCATTTAAAAAATCTTCCTTGTCAACTAAATCAAGCTCATAAAGCCGCTCGGCAATTTCCTTGACGCCAAAACCTTCCGGTATAGTAAATCGCACTAAATGTTTTTCGCCGCTCATAAGTTTTTCAAAAACATCTTCGTCGTTCATATTTTCAACGAAAGTGTAAGTGCCAGGTTTCATTTTGCCATCATAGCCTCGAACTCGCGCCAAAACTCGAAATTTCGCACTGCTGGAAATTACGCCCTTTTCAGCAAGCCGCTCTGCAATTTCGCCGGTCGTCATGCCCTCTTGAATTTTTACGTGAACTTTTTTTTCTTCAACGTCAGAGTGAATTGAAACGTTGTCAGATTTGCCCGAAGGCTCTGCAAAAATTAAAACTAAACCAACTACCAACACGCAAAATAAAACTCCCACCGTCACCAGAATTACAAAGCGCGGCGACAATTCCGCAAACATATCGCGCAGTTCGAAAATTGGCGTTAAAAGTCTTTGTCCTAAACTTTTCTTACCATCGGCGCTCATTCTTCTTCGTCCGATTCATAAAGTATCTGATCGTAAACCTCTTGCACTTTTTCAAATTCTTCATCGGTCGGCTCAATATATTCTTCGTTGCCGTCTTCGTCAACAATAATCTTGGCAATAATTACGTCGCCTTCGCCGCAATCGCATTCTCCGCCGCAATTGCAACCTTCGCCGTGAGCGTGGTGATGTTCCTCATTCGGAATTTCAACCAAGATTGCAAAATTATCGTCGCCAATCGGTATTACCATTTCTTCCGAATAATAATAAACATTGCCTTCTTCGTCGCTCATTTCAACGATAATGCCTTCTTCGTCGTCAAAATCTTCTTCGTCGATAATCGGAGTGTCAATCATTTCTTCAGTTGCATTTTTCTTAGCCACAAAATTTCTTCCTTTCTAATTTAAACTGTCAAGATAGCCCTGCAAGATATACACCGCCGCCATCTTGTCAATAACTTTTTTGCGCTTCTTACGGCTGACATCTGCCGCGCCTATTAAAAATTTTTCCGCCGCAACAGTTGAAAGTCTTTCGTCCCAAAAAATTTGTCCGACCGCCGGATAAGCCTTGCCGATTTTCTCAGCAAAATTTTTCACCATTTCGCAACGCTCGCCTTCAGTGCCATTCATATTTTTGGGGTAGCCGATTATCAGCGTTGTAATTTCGTACTGCGCGATAAGCTCGCCAATTTGCCGCAAATCTTCCTTGTTTGAAACGCGCTGAATTGTCTTAATGCCCTGCGCCGTCAATCCAAGCAAATCAGAAGCCGCAACTCCAATAGTTTTATCGCCAATATCCAAACTTAAATATCTCAATTCTTGGTCCTCAAATGCTCAAGGTAAGTTCGCACAAGTTCTTCTAAAAGTTCGTCGCGCTCAACCTTGCGAATTTTACTGCGCGCGTCAAGGTGGCTGGTAATATACGCAGGGTCGCCGCTCAAAAGATAACCAACTAGCTGGTGAACCGGATTATAGCCTTTCTCGCTCATTGCCTGATACGCCGTCTTGATAACTTTTTCTGCGCGATTCTCCTCGACGCCAATTTTAAACATCATAGTTTCATCGCTAACCATTTATGCACTCCTCCCTCTCAAAATGATTTGGCAAATATTATCAACCATTTCAAGCGGCAAATCTGAATACATCGGCAAAGTTAAAACCTGCCTGCTAATTTTCTGCGCGACCGGAGTTTTGCTGACGTCAAATCTGCCCTCGAAACACTCAAATTCATTTGTCAGCGGATAAAAATATTTGCGCGCAACAATCCCCGCATTAAATAAATCTGCAAAAATTTTATCACGCATTTTTTCATTGAACAGCACCGGAAAATATGAATAATTCGCGTTTAAACCTTCCTGCACAAAATTTAATTTTAAATCAGCCGCGCCGTTCAGATTTTCCACGTATCTATTAAAAACTGCGCGACGTTTCAAAATTCCCGCGTCAAAGATTTTCAAATTACAAAGACCCATTGCCGCACAAAATTCATTCATCTTAGCATTTGCGCCGATACCGTCAACATGCTCAGCGTCTCGAATACCAAAATTTTTCAAGTGATAAAGCTTGACGCCCAAATTTTTATCGCGGAAGCACGCACAGCCGCCCTCTATCGTATGAAAGGTTTTCGTGGCGTGGAAACTGTAACAGGAAACATCGCCAAATTCAGCAACGCTCTTGCCATGGAATTTTTCGCCGAAAGCATGCGCCGCGTCATAAATAATTTTCAGCTGATATTTTTTAGCAATGCGCAAAATTTCTTCAACGTCGCAGATATTCCCGTACACGTGCACCGGCATAATCGCGCAGGTTTTTTCAGTTATCAGATTTTCAATTTTCTTAGCGTCAATCGTGTAATTTTCAGCGTTAATATCACAAAAAATTGGCGTCAAACCATTTCGAACGATCGCGTGAGTTGTCGAAGCAAATGTAAATGGCGTAGTTATAACTTCAGCCCCGCGTGGAAAGTTAAACGCCTGCAATGAAAGTTCCAGCGCCATATGTCCATTGGTGAAAAGTTCGACATTCGGCGCATTTAAAAATTCGCGCAGTGCCGCTTGAAATTTTTGGTGATAAAAACCCATATTCGTCAGCTGCCGCGTTTGCCAAATGTCGCGCAGAATTTCACAGTAACTTTCAAAATCCGGCATATCCGGACGCGTCACAAAAATTTTATTTTCCATTCGTAAT
>CAJOIA010000018.1:31230-34038 GCA_905234505.1 uncultured Selenomonadaceae bacterium | reverse complement strand
GCGGTTACAATGAAAACAATGGCGATTGGCAAAGCCGCAGTTCCCGAAGGTACAGTTTTGGCGATTAATCCGCCTGCACTGCCCGGTTTAGGTTCAGTCGGCGGCTTGACAATGCAGTTACAGGATATGTCCGAGCACACCGATAAAGAACTTTTCGACATAACCAACAAAATAGTTTTGGCGGCGAATCAGCGTCCTGAATTAACCGGCGTAAGTACCACTTTCAGCATAACCGCACCGAGTTACGAATATGAAATTAACCGCGAGCGCGTTGAAATGCTGGGTGTAAGTTTGGGCGATGTTTATTCGGCGCTGCAAGTCAATTTCGGCGGAATGGCGGCTGATGATTTTAATAGATTCGGACGCACTTATAAAGTTATGTTGCAGTCTGACGTTTATTATCGCAGTGAAGTTGACACGGTAAAATTTATGTTCGTTCGCAGTTCCAGCGGCAAAATGATCCCGCTCGACACTTTGATAACGCCGAAATTAAATACAGGCACAATGCAAATCAGCAGATTCAATGCTAAACGTGCGATAGCGATCAATGGGCGCGCGGCAAATGGTTACAGCTCCGGTCAGGCAATGGCGGCGCTGGAAGAAGTTATAAAGACTGAAGCGCCAGAAGGTTTTAATATTGAATGGTCAGGGCAATCTCGCGAAGAGAAAAATGCTTCCGGCTCAACAACGCAGGTTTTAGGTTTAGCGCTGGTATTTGTATTTCTGTGCCTTGCCGCGCTGTATGAAAGTTGGTCTGTGCCCTATGCAGTTTTACTAACAGTGCCGACAGGAATTTTCGGCGCTTTAGTCAGTGAGTACGGACTTTTAATGTTAAGCGCAATGAGCGGAACGCCAAATCCAGGCTTGCAGGACAGCGTTTATATGCAAATCGGAATAATAATGATAATGGGGCTTGCTGCGAAAAATGCGATATTGATTGTCGAATTTGCGAAAGTACGAACTGACGCTGGAATGGACGCGGTAAAAGCGGCGCTTGAATCGGCAGAATTGAGATTGCGCCCAATTTTGATGACCTCATTTGCATTTATAATTGGATGCTTGCCGCTGGCCGTTGCGACGGGTGCAGGCTCAGCCGCAAGAAACGGTATGGGCGTCGCGGTTGTTGGCGGGATGTTATTCGCCACGAGTCTTGGAATATTTTTAATACCGGTTTTCTTCGTTATAGTTCAATATATCGCCTCGAAATTTAAAAAATCTTGAGTACATCTCCTATAGGCGTGCTGTTAAATTCTCTGAGAAAATATATTGTTGCAATAGGGTTTTATTAGAGGAAGATTAAAATTAAGCGGCGCGGTTAATTCCGCCGGAAAATGCAACGATTTATAAATAGGGTTATCTGAAGGAGTTAATTGGCAGATAAAAAGCTAAAAAAATTTCGGTGGAAATGAGCGGCTCGATTTTTCGGGGCGCTATTTTTATTTGAAAAACGCTAGACTAAGCTTGACTAATTGTGATATGATATGCACAGTTATTGTGCTTTTATAAGTTGCCAGCGGCGTTTTTTGTTGTTTAGCGCTTAAAAAAGTCGTGCGGAATGTTTTTAAGAAAGGGGTTATTTTAATGGACGATCTCATGAAGAATTTATCGGTTGGGGTGAAACTAGTAATTTTGAACGTGGTGGCAGCGCTGGGCATGATAGTTATCGGCTACGTTGGCTATGGCGCAGTGCTGGATTCAAAGGCGGATATGGAACTTATGTATAATCGGTATCTGCAATGCACGCGACTCACGGGCGACGCACGTTATCAAGTAAGAATGGCACAAATGCAAATGGCTCTTGCGCCTACTACTGAAGACGCAGACCTCCTGAAATTTCGTCTCGATAACTTCGAAAAGGCCATACAAGCTTTTAATAATGATGTGAATGAATACGAAAAATTAGTTGCCGATAGTCCAGATTTAATCGCCGAAGCCTCCGGTATGAGAGATACTTTTACTAAGTTTAAGCAAGCCGGCGAAACTTTAATGAGTATGCGTCCACCAGCGGATGCCGCGACTGACCCCGCAGCTAGGGGAATTTACGTAAAAGAAGCAAGCGACTATTATCAAAATGAAGCAATGCCGCTTGGTACCTCTTTAGGCGAAGATATTTCAAAAATCGATGAAACAGTTAAAGAACATTCCGATTTGATGATGAAAAAAAATGAACTTGCTGCTAGCGAAACAATTCGTTCAACCTTCATAGTTACCGCAGCAATGATCGTGATTTTGTCATTTATCAGTTACATTATCAGAAATGACGTTGTCGGTCCTCTCGGCAAAATGATGCAACTTTTTGAACGCCTCAAAGCTGGCGACTTCAGAACGAGCGGTTTGCTCGATACCGATCGCGGCGATGAATTCGGTACGATTTCGCTTGCTATTCGTGATATGCGCGAAACTGTCAGCAACTTGATTAAAAAGACAAGCAATACCACTGAAAGACTCGCGGCGTCTTCACAAGAATTAAATGCTAGCGCGCGTCAATCTGCGCAGGCTTCAGAACAGGTTGCTCAATCCGTCACAAATTCCGCAAGTGCCGTCGTTGAACAACAGCAAAACGTTGGCGAGGCTATGGAGTCAATCGATAACGCGATGATTTCCATTAACAATCTTAACAAGACCGCAACCGCAGTTTCTGACCACGCCGCCAAAGCTAATACTCAAGCGTCGAAGGGCAGCAATTCAGTTGACAATGCAGTTAATAAAATTATCAGCGTTGAAAAAATCGTTAATGATTCTGCCGCAACTGTCGATAAACTCGGTAAACGCTCTCAAGAAATCGGACAAATCGTCGAAGCTATTTCC
>CAJOIA010000018.1:29221-31210 GCA_905234505.1 uncultured Selenomonadaceae bacterium | reverse complement strand
CTCTTAACGCGGCGATTGAAGCTGCTCGCGCAGGGGAACACGGCAGAGGCTTTGCTGTTGTTTCTGAAGAAGTTAGAAAACTTGCTGAAGAATCTCAAGGGGCGGCTCAAAAAATCGCGGCTCTCATTGGCGATATTCAAGCTGAAACTACTAACGCTGTTGATTCTATGCAGAAAGGTACAAGCGCCGTCAAAGAAGGCACAGAAGCTGTTGAACAACTGCGCGAAACATTCGATCACATTCGCGAGGCAACTGATAATGTTGCAGGCGAAGCTAAAAATATGGTTCGTGAGCTTGGTGCAGTTTCAAAGGCGACTGAGAAAATTAGAACCAACTCAGAAAAGATTAACGAAAAGAGCGGTCACGTTTCCCGCGAAATGGAAAGCGTTTCTGCGGCGTCCGAAGAGCAATCTGCTTCCGCCGAAGAAATTGCTTCCGCCAGTGACGAACTTTCCAATCTCGCTCAAGATTTACAAGGTACAATTCAAGTCTTTAAATATGACTGATTAAGATTTTGTTGCTTTTAAAAATATATAAATTTGTAAGTCAACCAGGTTCATACCTTGTTGACTTTTTGTATGTAAATGCTTCATATAAAATTTAATGCTGTAAATATTTTTTGAAAATATATCCAAAATTTATTTTATTCCTTGAGTATTATCTTTAATGTTATTAAAAAAATTACAAGTCGGCGAAATTTGCACTTCGTTGACTTTTTATATATAATAACAAACTAAATTTAAATTATTCATAAGGAAGGGGAAGAGTCTTATGTTAGACAACTTGTCGGTTTCCATGAAGTTAGTCATACTTAACGTCGTGGCGGCCATTGGCATTATTGTTCTCGGAATTACAGGATATTCTTCTGTGAACACTGCCAAAGAGGATATGGAGGTTATGTATAAACGATATTTAAATTCGATTTATCACGTTGCGCGTTGCCGTTATTCGGTACGTTATGCGCAGGTTCAAATGTCGGTATTTCCTTTGTCAACGGACATTGCTTTGGGAAATTCACGCATTCAAAAATATCATACTGCAGTTAGTGATTTTGAAGAAAGTCTCGCCGAGTATGAGAAAATTATTGGCGACGATCCGGAATTAGTTGCTGAGCTCGCGCCCGCTAAAGCTGAATGGGCTGAATTTAAAAAAGCTGGTGATGCATTAATGGGCATGGCGCCGCCGCCTGAAGCTCTTAATGATAGAAATGTACTTGCCGACCACAGAAATATGGCTATGCATTATTATGAACAGAACGGTATCCCACACGCTGTTGCTATAGGCGACATTTCCGGCGAAATGCTAAATAAAGTTCGTGTAAAAGCTGACCAAATGATGAATCATGCTGTTGAAGGCGTCAATAGCCTCATTTCCAGAACATTCTTCATTACCGCCGCTATGATCGCAATTCTTATTGTTTTCAGTACAATGATTATGAAGTCTGTTACCACCCCGCTTGACAAAATGGTTAAACTTTTTGGCTTGCTCAGAGGCGGCGATTTTAGACGCAGTGAACTTATCGACCCAGATCGCGGTGATGAATTTGGTACAATGTCACAGGCGATTCGCGATATGCGCGAAACTATCAGCAATCTTATTCAGAAAACAAGTAATTCATCTGAACAACTTGCAGCTTCTTCACAGGAATTGACTGCAAGCGCCCATCAATCTGCACAAGCCTCTGAACAGGTCGCGCAGTCAGTTACAAATTCCGCAAGCGCCGTTGTCGAACAACAGCAAAGCGTTAGTGATTCGCTCGATTCAATTAACGCCGCTATGACTTCCATTGACAAACTTGGCAAAACTGCTGACACTGTTTCTTCTCACGCCACTAAAGCCAATAATCAAGCTACCGTCGGTAACCAAGCCGTTGATACTGCCGTTAATCAGATTATCAGCGTTGAAAAAATCGTTAATGATTCTGCCGCAACTGTCGATAAACTCGGTAAACGCTCTCAAGAAATCGGACAAATCGTCGAAGCTATTTCC
>CAJOIA010000018.1:0-29215 GCA_905234505.1 uncultured Selenomonadaceae bacterium | reverse complement strand
CTCTTAACGCGGCGATTGAAGCTGCTCGCGCAGGGGAACACGGCAGAGGCTTTGCTGTTGTTTCTGAAGAAGTTAGAAAACTTGCTGAAGAATCTCAAGAGGCGGCTCAAAAAATTGCTACGCTTATTAGCGATATTCAAGCTGAAACTACTAACGCCGTTGATTCTATGCAGAAAGGTAACGCGGCTGTTCGTGCCGGTACTGAATCGGTTGAAAAACTGCGCGATACTTTTGAAGACATTAGAGGGGCGACTGACAGCGTTGCAGTCGAAGCAAAGAATATGGTTCGCGAACTTGACGCTATCGCCAAAGCAACTATGAAGATTCGCGACAACTCCGAGAAGATTAACGAAAAGAGCGGTCACGTTTCCCGCGAAATGGAAAGTGTTTCTGCGGCGTCCGAAGAGCAATCTGCTTCCGCCGAAGAAATTGCTTCCGCCAGTGACGAGCTTTCTAAACTCGCTCAAGATTTACAAAATTCTTTGCAGGCATTTAAGTACGATTAATTTTTTGCCTGCGGTTAAAACTTTTCCAGTCGACGGAGTTTCAAACTTCGCCGACTTTTTTTCATTGCAAAAGAAAACCGCCGCCCGCATTTGGACGACGGATTTTTTTATGAATTAAATCAGCGTCGAATTATTTTACATTGACAATAATATCAGCGTCTGCTTCGCCAACAATTTCAGCGCCGCTATCAAGCAAAATATGAGCGACAGTTTTGCTAAGTTCGCCGCCTGCGCCAATGATTGAAATTTTCTTGCCTTTGAGAGCCGCAGCGCCCGCTTCACTTATCGAAATTTCATCGCCAACGCGAATCTGCGGAATAGGTTTATCTTCAACGTGAATACTTCCAGCCAAAAGCTCGCCTGCGCCGCCGTCAAATTTAATGATAATATGTCCAAGCGTGCGAATATTGCTGTGAACTTCGTCGCCGACTTTGATAATCGTAAATTCGTTGTCAGCCACTTTGAGAATATCGCCAGGTTTGATCACGCCCTCAAGGCGATTTCCGCTGTGCAGAACTGAAAATTCGCGAAGCTCCGGCAAAACCATTGAATCATCGAAAAGAACCATCATTTTAATGACGTTTAAAAACTTCGGAACATCGCCACCGACGCCAACAATTTTGGTGCTGTAATATTTTTTCGACATTCATACCCCTCCAATACTACAAAAAAATCTAAGCTTTTTAAATAAATTCGTCAAGACGATAATTTATCCTGCCGCCCATTAAAAAATTTCTACTGCTTGACAAATTAAAATTTGAGTGCTATTATAACGCCCGTAGCGCCGAAGTGGCGGAATTGGCAGACGCAGCAGACTCAAAATCTGCCGTTGGCAACAACGTGCCGGTTCGAGTCCGGCCTTCGGCATTAGCATCACGTCCTTTCAGGATATGTTAAAACTTGACAAACACTTTTAGCGGTTGAGTGTAATGCTTGACCGCTATTTTCTTTGGAGGCGACTATTATGTTGAAAAAAATATTCTTGCTTATGCTTTTAATTTGCTTGATGCCGCACGACAATTCGGCACTGGCGAAAGAAAAAATTTTATTTATACCGCATGACAACCGCCCGATTTCATATCAGCAAACAGCGGAAGTCATTCAACAGCTCGGCTACGAAATTTTATTGCCGCCGAAAGAATTATTGAGCGTGGAAAATTCGGATGAACACCCCGACGAACTTTGGGCTTGGCTGGAAAAAAATTCTAAATCTGCGCGAGCGGCTGTTATTGCGTCAGATTCAATGTTGTACGGCGGATTAATTCCTTCGCGCAAGCACGAAATTGACAGCGAAATTATTTCAGCGCGCCTTGAGAATTTTAAAAAGTTGCACGCCGATAATCCGAAGCTGAAGATTTATATTTTCGGCGCAATAATGAGGACGCCGCATACCGGCACGCCAGGCGATATTGAAGAACCCAGCTATTATGCGATACACGGCGCTAATATTTTTGAATATACTTCGCTACTTGACAAACAGGAAATTTCCGGCTTGACGATTGACGAAAAAAATTTGATCGTCCGGCTTGAAAAAAGTATTCCCGCCGAAATTTTAAGCGATTGGTTTGAACGTCGCCAGAAAAATTTTGACGCAACTAAAAAGCTTATTGATTTTGTAAATGCGGGCGTTATCAATTACCTGGTAGTCGGGCGCGACGATAATTCGCCGCTCAGTCAAACGCACAGGGAAAATCGCGAGCTACTTGAATATGCTGCAAAAAATAATACTCCTGAAACAAAATTTAAATCGCTTGCCGGTATCGACGAATTTAATTTGCTTTTATTGACTCGCGCGGTGAATGAAATGCGCGGCACTACGCCGAAAATTTTTATTCACTACAACAAGGGCAAAGGCGCTAAAACTATTCCGCCATTTTCAGCTGAACCTATTAGCAATTCAATCAATGACGAAGTGAAAGTTTTGGGCGGCAAAGTTGTTGAAACTCCCAAGCGCGCGGATTTTATTTTGCTGGTGAATACTGATTTTTACGGCGAAACTTTTTGGGCGCATAATCGAAGACCGGACGGTTCAGATTTTACGCCGAATTTGACGCCAAGCGCCAGCACTAAACTTTTTGCAAATATGGTTGAAGATTATATCAATGACGATTACGCGGTGGGCGTGGCTGATATTAATTTTGCGAATGGCTCTGACAATGCGTTGATGAAAATTCTGCAGGATAAAAATTTGCTGTTCAAGCTTCAGTCCTACGCGGGCTGGAATACTGCGACCAATTCAACTGGTTTTGCACTGGCTACTGGCGTTCTTTCTAAAAATATGAATACCAATGCTAAGAATAAACTTTTGGCGCGGCGTTATCTCGACGATTGGGCGTACCAGGCGAATATCAGAACGATTGTCGGCAACAAACTTAATCCTGTAAGTTATTACCAATTTAATGACGAACGCGCGGCTGTTGAAGCAGAAGAAACAAGGCTTATGAATGAATTTGTGCAAAAAAATTTGCCGCCCTTTGCATTTCTGCGCGATTTGAAAGTCACAAATCCTTGGAACAGAATGTTTGAATGCGAAATTGAATTTGAAAAATAAATCGGCATTTCTTTTTAGAAAAGAAACGCCTGCAAAGAAAATCGCCCGCGCTAATGAAATTCGCTTCACGCTCATTTGGGGCGCGGGCAAGGGCTACGGCGCCTCACATCACGTTCGGCGCTTTTTTATTTGATTAATTTTTGTATTCAGCTGCAAGTTTTTTGAAAAGCGGCAATGAGCGTTCAATAGTTTCAGTTTTAATGCAGTAAGCCGCGCGGAAATATCCCCCACAGCCAAAGTCTGCGCCAGGCACAAGCAATAAGTCATATTTTTTGGCGCGCTCGCAAAATGCGTAATCGTCCGCCTCAAGCGCTTTTGGAAATAAATAAAATGCGCCCTGCGGTTTAACGCACTCAAAGCCCGCGTCAATCAAGCCATTGTATAAAAGTTTTGCATTGTGCTCATAAATCGAAATGTCCGAAGGTTTGCCCGCACATTTCGCAATGACCAACTGCCATAAACTCGGCGCGTTAACGTGCGTCAGAACTCGCGCAGCGCCCGCAACTGCGCCATAAATTTTACCAAAATCAGCGACAGAATCCGGTACCACGATATAACCAATGCGCTCGCCTGGCAATGAAAATGATTTGCTGTACGAATAGCAAACCAGAGTATTGTCATAAAAATTCGGAACGTACGGCACAGCAATACTATAGGCAATTTCGCGGTACGGCTCATCGGAAATTATAAAAATCGGCGCGCCAAATTCCGCTGACTTCGCTGTTAAAATCTGCGCGAGAGTTTTAATAGTTTCTTCGGAATAAACAGCGCCTGAAGGATTATTCGGCGAATTGATAATCACAGCTTTAGTTTTCGGCGTTAACATTTTTTCGAAGGCCTCAAAGTTGATCTGCCAATCTTTAGGCTGAGCAGGAACAACATTTAATTTTGCTCCGACCGATTCGACAAAAACTTTGTATTCGGGGAAGTACGGCGCAAAAGTTATAAATTCGTCGCCAACTTCAGCAAGTGCTTTGAAAGAAATTGTGATAGCCGCCGCTGCGCCCGCCGTTATGAATAAATTTTTACCGGCAAAATTCGTACCGAAACGCTGATTAATGCTCTGCGCGAGAATTTCACGAACTTTAGGATTGCCAGGCGCGACTGTGTAACCGTGAACTGCTGAAGGCTCATAATTTTGCAGAATTTCAATTGCCGCGTCGCGGACAAAATCCGGCGTGGGAACATTCGGGTTGCCTAAGCTGAAATCGAAAATATTTTCCTCGCCAACTTCAGCCGCGCGTTTCCTGCCAAATTCAAATATCGTGCGTATTGTAGACTTTTTCGTTCCAAGTTCATACATTTTTTCTGAAACCAATTTAATCACCTCGCGCAGAATTATATCACAAAAAAATAGACGCGGTTAAAAATTGCCGCGCCTTTTTAGTTTGTGCAGAAAATATTCTATTCGGCTGATTGCCAAGTTTGAGAATCCTTGTCATATTTCCAAGAGCCACCTTCAGCCAATTTAATTGTAGGAGATTCGCTATCGGTCAAGGTTAAACTGCCGGTTTCCGTGCGAATAACAATATTGTCATCTTCTTCGCCAAATGAAGTCAAATCACTCAGCGAAATATTATAAAGTTTGATAACATCGATATCATTAGCGCCGGAAATGGTGTCGTTGCCTTCGTTCAGACCGTACCAGAAATTATTTTGTCCAGTGCCGCCAATTAGTGTATCGTCAACAGCGCCACTGCCACCCCACAGGCTATTTGTGCCACTGCCGCCATAAATCACGTTTTCAGCGGTATTTCCCGCCAATAAATTATCGTAGGTGGAATTTTGCGCGTCAAGAATTTGGATATTACTGAATCCGCCGCGCGTAAGCCAAATTTCATTATCGCCGGTTTCGTCGGTAAATTCAATGGTATTGCTGCCATTATCGCCGCCAAGATAATAATTCACCGAGCTATCATAGGTAAAAGTATTATCTTCATTGTCAATGCCGATTTTTGCCAAGCGAATATCTTTGGCGTTAGTGGAATATTGAATAGCATCGTCAGCATCCTCTGCTTCAATTTTCAATGTGCTACCATCAACCATTGTCAAGCTAATATATTCTTCATCGCGCGAAACTGAAGTTAAGCCGCCTCTAAAAATATTGATAATATCGCTGTTGTCGTCTGTACCATCTTCAAAATTAATTGCAACGTCATTGCCAAAACCGGCGGCAAACCAGAACATATCAACGCCATCGCCGCCGCTCATAGTGTCATTACCAGCGCTGCCCCAAAGACTTGAACCGCCACTACCAGCTTGAATAAAATTATCTTGGCTATTGCCAGAAAAAATCAAATTGGTTGTAGCCTCCGCCGCGTCAAGTGTAATTGTATTGGCGTTGCCATATTCGCTTGATTCACCGGTAAATAAATCAGTCCCGCCAAGCCAAATATTTTCTGGAAAATCGCCTTCAACAATTAAAACAGAAGCATCTTCAGTAAATGTCGCCGAATAAGTTACACCTGGTTCAGTCGAAGTATCGGTATCAGTTGTTCCTGTATCAGTGTCAGTTATTCCTGTGTCAGTGTCGGTTGTGACGGTATCAGTATCAGTAATTGTTGAATCAGTGTTTGTTGTATCGGTATCGTCAACAATAATATTATATGAAGGATCTCTATCCTCAGATGCTTGTTTAGCTAAATAGCGAAGAGCCATATAGCCCGCCGCGTAAGCACTGGCGCCACTTCCATTAAACGCTGAATTGAGACTTGACGCGCTGCTTGCCAAATTTTTAATCTGAGTATAGCGCTTATCGTCAATACCGTGCACAAGCTCAGCAATGCCCTCTTTGAAACTAAGCGGCAAATTGCTGAAATAATCGATATTCGCCGCCATAACCGCGTGAACCATTTCATGCGCAATAGTTCTGTCAAGGTAAACAATGCCGTCCATATCTATTGAGCCGTTCGGGTCGTCTTGGTCAATCGTAGTGTAATAATGCAGATTAATTTTCAAAGTGAGGTCGTCGCATTTTTGCCCGCTGGAATAATCGACAGCCGCCAATTTTCCATCTGCTTTATTATAAAACTGCAAGGTAATTTCATTAACAGAAGTATCATCTTCTTCAAAAGTCAAACCAAAAGATTCTTTTGACAAGGTAAGAGCCTCGTCAATCCACCAAGTATAGAGCGCGCCGACGATATATTGAGCGCTACTGCTAAGAGTGCTCTGTTCAGGAACAATAACCGTCAAACCTTGAATGGTGAAAGAAGTATCGCTAGGATAACTCCAAGAGCCATTTTCTGGTACGACGCTTTCAGCAGTTTTGGTTTCGTTTGTGCCAGCGTCAGAGCCAGTAATTGCTCCGGTATCGTCATTATCTAAAACAATATCGCACATATCCGCTAAAAATTTTTCATAATCGCCGCTGTAAGCGCGGCAGTCTTTAACCATAGTGCTGATAACTTCGCTCCAACTGCTATAATTTGAAACTTTTTGAACAGCTTGGTCAATTGCCGCTGTTGAGCGATAGGTTGTGGTATCCAGTGAACCGACTAATTCTTGTATAACCTCTTGTGCTGTCGCCATAAATTTATCATTCCTCTCAATAATATTTTAAGTAATTTATATCACAAAGTCGCGCTATAATCAACTTTACAAATAAAAAAAGCCCACCGCACTTGGTGAGCCGGAAATATTTCTGCATTTTTTTAGAAAGCAGGAACAATCGCGCCTTTGTAAGTATCGTTGATGAAATTTTTGACTTTATCGGATTTAACGCAGTCAATGAGCGCCTTAATTTCAGGGCGGTTTTCGTCGCCGTCACGAACAGCAATAATATTGACATAGGGCGAAGTGCTGTCTTCCATAAAGAGCGCGTCTTGGATTGGGTTAAGATTCGCATTCATAGCAAAATTGGTATTGATAACCGCAATGTCAACGTCGTCAAGCGTACGAGGAAGTTGCGCGGCTTCGATTTCTTGAATCGTTAAATCATTGGGGTTGCTGATAATATCTTGGACAGTCGCCATTTCGCCGACGCCCTCGCGCAGAGTTATTAATTCGGCTTTATCAAGGAGCAACAGCGCGCGCCCGCCATTAGTCGGATCGTTCGGAATGGAAACAGTGCCGCCAAATGGAACTTCGCCTAGCATTTTAATTTTCGTGGAATAAATACCCATTGGTTCAATATGAATGCCCGCCGCGTTCTTCAATTTCATTTCGCTATGTTCGTTAATAAAATCTTTTAAATATGGTTCGTGCTGGAAAAAGTTTGCGTCGATCTCTTTGTCGTTGAGCGCGATATTCGGTTGAACATAATCGTTAAATTCGACAATCTCAAGCGTGACGCCTTTATCCTGCAAATCAGATTTAATTTGTTCAAGAATTTCAGCGTGCGGGACGGGCGTTGCACCAACTTTTATATTGGCGTTAAGTTTTTCGGTATTGCCGCCGTCTGCAGTTTGACCTCCGCCGGAATCACCGCAGCCAGTAAATAACAAAGTAACTGACAAGCCTAGCATTGCCCAAAATTTTTTTCTCATGAATTAAACCTCCTAAATATTTATCGTATGCGGAGTAATATTCGGGTCGTGAAAGACTCCACACAATTAACCATTCTGCTCATTTCGCCAATCCAGCGCAAAGATTTTAACGCTAAATTTTAATCATCGCTTGTTTAGCCTCTTTGATAAAGTGTTGCCCAAAAATTGAACCAACTGCACCAAGATAATTAAAACGACAACAGTTGCTATCATAACTTCGGGGCGGAAACGTTGATAGCCATATCGAATAGCCAAATCTCCTAAGCCGCCGCCGCCAATTGCGCCCGCCATCGCCGATTCGCCAACCAGCGCGATTATTACCGTTGTTAACTGCGCGACGATTGAAGGCATTGCTTCTGGCAATAAAACTTTGGAAATGATTTGCATTGGCGTTGCACCCATTGATAGCGCCGCTTCAACTAAGCCCGCCGGTACTTCTTTTAGCGAAGTTTCGACTTGCCGCCCGATGAACGGAATTGACGCAACGACCAAAGGAACTATCGCCGCCGTTGTGCCGATTGCACTTCCTACCAAAAATCGCGTGAAAGGAATTATCGCCACCATTAAAATTATAAATGGTATCGAGCGAATTGCATTGACGATTGAGCCGATTATTTTATTGAGCGCCGGACTTTCCAAGATTTGTCCTTTTTCGGTTGTGTGGAGCAAAACGCCGAGCGGTATTCCGATTATTGACGCTATGAGCATTGAGATTATTACCATGTAAATTGTTTCGCCGAGTGCCTTAATCAGTAGAGGTAAGATTTCTGCGAACATAGCCAATCACCTCCACGCGCACCTCTTTGGTATTCAAAAAATCTAGCGCGCTTTGAATAGAGTTTTCAGCGCCACTGAGACCAATGATAAATCGTCCGAAAGGTACGCCGTGAATTTCGTCTAAATTTCCAAAAAGCATAGTGCATTCCACGCCGCGACAAATTCTAATCATTTCAGATAGAACAGGGTCGTCCGCACTTTCGCCTAAAAAAATTAATCGGAGCAAAAGCAAACTGCCAGCAGTTTTAACTTGCGAAATTTCATTGCCGCGAAAAGCCGCCGGTAATTCATTTGACAAAAGCACGCTGATAAATTCTTTGGTAATTTTGTGTTGGGGATTGGTGAAAACTTCGAGCACAGAGCCGCGCTCCGCAATAACGCCGTCAGAAATGACAGCAACTTTATCGCAAATTTCCTTTATTACTTGCATTTCGTGCGTAATGACAACAACAGTCAGCGCAAGTTTTTTATTAATGTCTTTAATTAACGCGAGAATAGATTTAGTTGTTTGCGGGTCGAGCGCGGAAGTAGCTTCGTCGCAAAGTAAAATTTTAGGATTGCTGGCAAGGGCGCGAGCGATACCTACGCGCTGTTTTTGCCCGCCGGAAAGCTGCGAAGGATATTTATCAGCTTTATCATTCAAGCCGACCAAATCTAAGAGCGGCTCAACTTTTTTATTAATATCGGATTTGGGCGTATTCGACAGCGTGAGTGGAAAAGCGATATTTTCATAGACAGTTGCCGAACTGAGCAAATTAAAATGCTGAAAAATCATACCGATATTTTTTCTGGCTTCGCGCAGTTGTGAATTATTCAGCCGTGTCATATCCTGTCCGTCAACAATAACTTCACCGGCAGTTGGGCGTTCGAGCATATTAATACAGCGAACAAGCGTAGATTTACCCGCGCCGCTCAAGCCGATTATGCCGTAAATTTCGCCTTTAGCAATTTCCAAGTCAATGCCTTTAAGCGCGCGAACTTTGCCGGATGGGCTATCGTAAATTTTTTCAATGTGCGAAAGTTTAATCAATCTTTGCTCACCTGTTCTTTGACGGCGGGATTTTGCTTAGCCGAGTTAATAACTTCGTCGACAGTTAATCGCGCAGGTTCATCGGATTTTTTTTCAAGTGTAGTTTTTTTGACAGGTTCAGCGGCGGATTCTTCCAAAGTTGCTGAAAGTGCCGCCTGAGCCTTACGAAATTCTCTTAAGCCTTTGCCGAGCGCGCGTCCGACTTCCGGCAATTTGCTAGGACCGAAAACTATTAGCCCGACTATCAAGATTAAAATAAATTCGCCCATTCCGATTCCGAACATTAAAATCAATCCTTTCGCGGCTGAATTATACCACGTCAAGCATTTTATTCCAAATTTTTTTGTGATATAATCCACGCGGTAGAGATTTAGAAAGAAGCTGATTGATTTGTTCACTGGGATAATTGAAGAAACAGGACGATTAAAAAGTTTTGACGGCGGGCGGATTGAAATTGCCTGTGTGAAGGTTTTGGAAGATGTTAAGATTGGCGACAGCATAAATACGAATGGAATTTGTTTGACTGTGACAGATTTTGGAGATAATTATTTTGCGGCTGATGTGATGCCTGAGACGGTGCGGCGGACATCATTGGAAATAGGCGGCGTAATTAATTTGGAACGCGCGATGAAAGTTGGTGATAGATTTGGCGGGCATATTGTCAGCGGACATATTGACGGTGTTGGAAAGATTATAGGCATTCGCGCAGAGGGGAACGCCATTATTTTTAACATATCAGCAGGGGGCGCGTTGTTGAAACAAATAGCGTCGAAAGGCTCGGTTGCATTGGATGGCATAAGTTTGACAGTGGTTGAGGCGGGCGCAGATTATTTTAGCGTATCGATGATACCGCATAGTCGCGCAGTGACAAATTTTAATTTTAAACGCGTTGGGAGTTTGGTGAACATAGAGACAGACATTTTTGCTAAGTATATAGAGCGAATGACAAAATTCAAATTAGAGCCTGAACTTAGCAGAGAATTTTTGATAGATAACGGCTATTAGTATTAGAGCGGCGCGCAAGGACGCGCGCCGTCCGCGCCATTTTCAGGATTGAAAATTTGCGCGGCTACTACCAATTTTTTAATCACTCGTGTCTGATCTCGCGGAACCGATTCTATTTTGTTTTTCTTTCTTTGCTTGGCGTTTCTTGCTTTTTACAAAAAGAAAGAAATGCCCTATAAACTTTAAAAACCAGGTGATAATTATGATAGAATTTGCGACGATTGAACAGGCTATTGAAGACATTAAGCGCGGCAAAATGATTGTTGTGATTGATGATGAGGATCGCGAAAATGAGGGCGATTTAATATGCGCGGCTGAAACTGTAACACCCGAACAAATTAATTTTATGGCGACGTATGCTAAGGGTTTAATTTGCACGCCGATAATTGGGGCGCGGCTTGATGAACTTGGAATTGGTCAAATGGTTACCAACAACACCGACAACCACGAAACGGCGTTTACAGTTTCCATTGACGCATTCGATACTGAAACTGGAATTTCAGCGTATGAGCGCTGCCACACGATTAAACTTCTGCTTGATAAAAATGCTAAGGCGGCGAGTTTTCGGCGTCCCGGTCATGTTTTCCCGTTGCGTTCAGTTGAAGGCGGCGTTTTGCGTCGAGCCGGTCACACTGAAACCACAACCGATTTAGCGCGGCTTGCAGGATTTTACCCCGCCGGTTTATGCTGCGAAATTATGGACGACGATGGGCATATGATGCGCACCGAGAAATTGAAACAATTTGCCGGAAAACACGGGCTGAAAATAATCACTGTGCGCGGTTTGATTGAATATCGCAATCGTACTGAAAAATTTATTAAGCAAGTGGCTGACGCTGATTTTCCAAGCAAATATGGACATTTTAGATTGAAGGCATATGAGAGCACTTTGGACGGCAAATGTCATTTAGCGATTGTCAAAGGCGAAGTTGCGGGCAAGGAAAATGTTTTAGTGAGAGTGCACTCGGAATGTTTGACGGGCGACGCGCTAGGCTCGTTGCGTTGCGATTGCGGCGACCAACTTCAAACTGCGCTTAAGCGTATTGAAAAAGAAGGGCGCGGCGTGGTATTATATATGCGGCAGGAAGGGCGTGGCATTGGGCTGGCAAATAAAATTCGCGCGTATGTTTTGCAGGACGAAGGCAAAGATACCGTCGAGGCAAATATTTTGCTGGGATTTAAACCGGATTTACGCGATTATGGAATTGGTGCGCAGATTCTGGCAGATTTGGGCTTGACTTCAATTCGGTTAATGACGAATAATCCGGCGAAACGCGCAGGCTTGGAAGGTTACGGATTGAAAATTACCGAGCGCGTGCCGATTGTTATGCAGCCTACCAAATTTGACAAAAATTATTTGACTGTGAAAAAAATTAAGATGGGACACGTATTTGAGGAGGATAAATCTTGAATATTTACGAAGGCAAAATGAGCGGGCGCGGCTTGAAAATTGCAATAGTGGTTGCGCGGTTCAATGAATTTATTACAAGTAAACTTTTGGGCGGTGCGTTGGATGTTTTGAAACGCCACGAAGTTGCTGAAGAGGATATCACTGTTGCGTGGGTGCCAGGCAGTTTTGAAATTCCGCTTGTTGCTAAAAAATTTGCTGAAACTAAAAAATATGACGCGGTAATTTGTTTGGGTGCGGTGATTCGCGGCGCCACCACTCATTACGATTACGTTTGCAATGAAGTTTCAAAAGGCGTCGCGCAGGTTTCACTTCAAACCGGAGTGCCGACGATTTTTGGCGTGGTGACCACTGAAAATATTCAACAGGCGATTGAGCGCGCCGGAACTAAGGCAGGCAATAAAGGTTCAGACGCGGCAATGAGCGCTATTGAAATGGCTAACCTTTTAAAGGATGTGGCGATATGAGCAGTCAACTTCGCATTGAAAAATTGCAGGAATTGATTAAGCAAGAAATGAGTAAAATGTTGCTCAAGGAAATTAAAGATCCGCGAATAGGCTTTGTGACGGTGACGGGCGTTGAGATGACGGGCGACCTGCGCGAGGCTAAAATTTATGTGAGCATAATGGGTAACGAGGAACAGATTCAGTCTTCACTTGAAGGTTTGCAGAGTGCATTGGGCTTTGTGCGGCGCGAAATTGGCAAAAGAATTAGGCTGCGTTTTACGCCGGAAATTTCCTTTGCACTGGATAAGTCCCTTGATTACGGCGAGCACATTCAGAAATTGTTATTAAAAATTGAAAAGGAGCGTGATTCAGTTGAAGATAACATTACCGGTAGCGGCGTCGAAACTGCGGGAAGCTAAAAAAATTTTAGTAACGGCGCATGTCAATCCGGACGGCGACGCGATAGGCTCAACCTTAGCATTAATGCAAGTTCTGCGCGAAATGGGAAAAACGGCGCAAGTCTATATTGATGATAAATTGCCGAAAAATTTTTCAGTCATGCCATTTGCTGAAGAAATTAGACGCCCGCGCGAAGATGAAAAATTCGACGCCGATTTACTCGTGGTTTTAGATACTTCGCCCGACCGAATTGGCAATGTTAGAAACTTAACTGAAGCGCCTCTTTTGAATATTGACCATCACGTTACAAATAAAAATGAAGATATTGATTTGTACATTGAGCCTGGCGCTGCGGCGACCTGCGAAATTATTTTCAGGCTTTGCAAAGAAATGAATGCAGCGATTGACAAAAATATTGCGGTTTGCCTTTATACCGGAATTGCGACCGACACCGGCTTTTTTAAGTATTCCAATACAAAACCTGCGACTTTGCGTACGGTTGCTGATTTGGTTGAATTGGGCGTTGAACCGAATTTAATTTCCGAGCAAATGGAAAAGCGCACTTTCCTCGATCTTAAAATTGTGAGTGCGGCTTTGCAAACGACCAAGCTTTATTATGGCGGCAAGGTTGTTGGAATGTTTATAGGCGAAAATCTTATGAGAAAGGGTGAAACTACCGAAGGGCTGATTGATTTAATTCGCGTGCTCGAGGATGTCGATGTTGCGTTTTTGCTGACGTGCAAAGAAAAAAACGTTTGCCGCGTTAGTATGCGCTCAAAGGCGGTTAATGTTTCAGAAATAGCGAAAAGGCTTGGCGGCGGCGGTCATGTGAGGGCGGCTGGTTGTACCATTTATGGGACTTTTGACGAGGCTAAAAATTTATTAGTGCGAACGATTGGCGGCGCTATGGTTGAGATGGGCTATTTGTGTGCTTCGGATTTTGAAAATCGCGCTGAAATTTCAATAGCTGATTTTGAGTTGCCTGAAAATGATTGACGGATTTATAAATTTGAAAAAGCCTGCGAATATGACGAGCCACGACGCGGTTAATCTTGTTCGTAAAAAATTAAATACTAAAAAAGTTGGACACGGCGGCACTCTTGACCCTGCGGCGGTTGGAGTGCTGCCGATTGCTATTGGGCGCGCCACGAAATTTCTTGAATACCTTGCCGATTGTGATAAAACTTATCGCGCAGAAGTTTTATTTGGCGTTTCGACTGACAGCGGCGATTTAGACGGCGAAATTATCAGCCGCGTTGAAAATTTTGAAATGCCCGCGCCTGATGAAATTGAGTCTGTGCTGAAGAATTTTATTGGGCAAATTGAGCAGACGCCGCCTAAACATTCCGCGATAAAAATTAACGGGCGAAAGGCTTATGATTTAGCGCGAAAAAATATTGATTTTGAAGTGCCGCGTCGCGTCGTTAAAATTCACGAGATTAAAATTTTAAACGTTGCCGAAAAGATTTTGACGCTTGAAATTGACTGCGCTAAGGGCACTTACATTCGAAGTTTGGCGGCGGATATTGGCGAAAGTTTGAATTTGCCTGCTACGCTGAAATTTTTGACGCGCGTTCGGGTTGGCGATTTTGATTTGGCTGATTCGTGTGATTTTAACAATTTAAAGATTTTGCCGGTTGATTCTTGTTTGAGCAACATAAAAATTTTTGAATTGCCTTCGCGCAGGATTAAAGCTTTTTGCAACGGTTTACCCACTGATGTTGAGGAAAATGACGCGCGGGTTAAAGTTTACTCTGACGAAAAATTTTTAGGTATTGGAAAAATTCGCGCAGGGGAATTGCGCTCGGAAAAACTATTCATTGACAGTCTGAATTAGAAAAGTTATTATCTTAGAATAAAAGAAGAATCCTTGAGCGGATGTATAGGAGAGATTAACATGAAAGTTTTAATTATCAGTGGTTCGCCGCACGCTAAAGGGAACACGGCGATAGCTATTAATGAAATGGTGAAAATTTTTGCGGCTGAAGGCGTTGAAACTGAAATTGTGCAGGTTGGCAATAAGGCTGTGCGCGGCTGCGTCGCTTGCGGACAATGTCAGACAAAGGGCAAATGCATTTTCAATGACGTTGTGAATGAGACTGCGCCGCTTTTTGCTGAAGCGGACGGCTTGGTGATTGCGTCGCCTGTTTATTATGCTTCGGCGAATGGCACGATTATTAGTTTCCTGGACAGACTTTTTTTCAGTACGCAATTTGATAAAACTATGAAAGTTGGTGCAAGCGTCGTAATTTCGCGGCGCGGCGGTTCAAGTTCAACTTTCGACGAGCTCAATAAATTTTTCACAATGAATCAGATGCCGGTTGCTTCCAGCCAATATTGGAATATGGCTTATGGTTTAAATCCTGGCGAGGTCGAGCAAGATTTAGAAGGCTTGCAGACAATGCGCACGCTTGCCAGAAATATGACGTTTTTAATGAAAAGTATTGCGCTGGGCAAAGAAAAATTTGGACTGCCGGAAAAAGAAACGTGGATTGCGACGCATTTTATCAGATGAAAAAGTGTATTCAGCCAAGCTACGTCAAGGATTTTCGCTGTGACGGCAAACTTTGTGAGGCGCGTTGCTGTCGCGATTGGCGAATTGTGGTTGACGATGATGCTTTTGAAAAATATTCTAATCTTCCTGACGCCGCCCGCGAAAAAGTTTTTGAAAATCTCGATTGGGTTGAAGACGAACAGGAAGACGTTGATGTACTTGTTTTGAAACTGCGCGAAGATGGCGTTTGCTCATTTTTGGGCAAGGATTGTTTATGCAAGTTGCAGAAACGTTACGGCGAAGATTATTTGACGGCGATTTGTCAAAGTTACCCGCGCGTTACATATCGGCTTGGCGGAGAAATTTTTGAACAGTCAATGACGCTCACTTGTCCGATTGCGGCGCATTTAATTTTATTCCCAGAAACGCCAATGACATTTGAAAAAACGCAGGAAGTCTCGGCGCGGGCGGTTATCGGCTTCAAGCAAAAATTATCGCGTCCGGTCGACGAATTTATCAATCTTCAAATGGACGCAATTAAAATTTTGCAGGATAGAAATTTGCCGGTGAATCAGCGTTTGAAAAAGCTCTGCGCGATGTTTGAAAATTTGCCGGAATATGAATTTGACATTGAGCGACACACCGCCGCGTTGATTGACGTTTTCGCAAATACTTACAGTGCCAATCTCAGCCAAAATAAAAAGCTCGAACTGCGCAAAAATTATCTGACTTACCGCGACGAAATTTTAAACAAAACTTACAACGTATTTGGTCATATGCTGGAAAATTACCTTGTCAATGAATTTTTTATGCGCTGTTATCCTTGCGCGTTTAGTGGCGGCGAATTTCACAACATTAAAATTTTCGTCACCGGCTTCAAAGTTTTGGAATTTGCGCTTGTACTTACGATCATTGCCAAGCGAAAATTGAACATTGATGAAGTTACCACGCTGATTTATTCTGTAAATGATATGCTCGATCACAGTCGCGGCGGTATGGACGCCATTATCGATTTTGCTAAGACGTGCGACAGTAAAACTTTTGCTGAGCTTATGCTTGAAGATTAAAATAAAAACCGCCGAGCCCAAAAGCTTGACGGTTAATTTTTTTTATGAAATTAATATTCAAAGAATAATAGTTAAAACCATATTCATTTGAAGAATAAAATTCGTAAGTATCGTTGCCATCGCCTCAAGCATGAGTTCCGCTTCCCAGTGAAATTATATCGTTAGTGACATATTCACTGCTATTTCGACAGTTTCATTTTCTGCGCGAGCGACTCAAAATATTTAATTCGTTAAAAATTTATTCGTCTTTAATAACGAGATCTAATTTACCTGAACGCGGGTGGAACATCAAGCCGTGAACTTTGACATCCCGCGGAATGAGCGGATCATTTTTCAGCAATTTCACAACGTCACGAACATTTTGCGCAGGGTCTTTGAAGCCATCAGCCCATTCAGCAAGTTCTTTTTCAACCATTTTAATCGCATAGGGAGAAACGCCGCGCGCGAGCATTGCATTTGTCAAACTTTCGGAAGTGGTTTTCTGCATTCCACATTCGTAATGTCCCACAACTGCAATTTCTTGGACGCCCAGCTCATAAATCGCAACCATCAAACTTTTAACCGCTGTGTCGAAAAGCCCAGTGACGCAATTTCCAACAGTTTTAATAATCTTAGCGTCGCCGCGCTTAATTCCCATTGCTGGCTCTAAGAATAAAGTCGTTCTTGTATCCATACACGTTAAAATTGCCAATTTTTTACTCGGAATTTTGCTGTCGTGGTGGTCTTCGTGTTCATAAGCTTTAAATTCTTCTGGCAGATTCGCGCAGAAACTTTCATTTGTCGTCAAAATTTCGTCAATCAATGCCATAAATTTTATCCCTTCAATCTTTGAAATTTGATTTATTCTACTGCGAAATTTTAAAATTGACAAGCCTTTATTCAACGCCGCGAAAGTAATGTCCGCGCGTGAAATTTTCAATCTCCGCTCCGCCAAATTTATAAGCCCTTACAACCTGCGCGACTTCCTCAATGTTCAAATATCTGCCGTCAATCCTAATGCGCGAAACGCCTTCAAACTCATTGCGATTTTCAATCATCGACAAAGTTTTTGAATTTAAAATGTGCATTCGGCAAAATTGGTCGGTAACTGCGGGAAACAGAATATTTTTTCGGTCGCGCAGAAAATATTTATTTTTACGGCAAACATGACCGCAATTTTCAACATTACCCAAAAAACTGCCTATCGCGCAGTACGCAGAAATCATCAGCTCAATTCGCCCGTGAACAATGCATTCAACCGGCAAACTAGATTTTTTCAGCAAAGATTTAATCTGCGCAAGCGTCAATTCCAGCGAAAGCGTCACGCCTTCAACTCCAATGCTTTTCAGAAAATCAATCGTGCGGCTGTTAAAAACAATCAGCGAAAAATCCGTGCGAATCGGCGCGTCAGTCAATTTCTTAGCCAAATTAAAAACGCCGAGACTGTGGGCATAAACCGCATCAAATTTTGCAGCAGTTAAAATTTTTTCAAGCGCGGCAATTTCAGCCTTTCGAACAATGCGCGGAGTCGACAAATAAAAATGTTTGCCCGCATTATGAACAAAATCCGCCGCCTGAGCAATTTCATTAGCCGACACAATGCGATTGTTAAAATTTTCGCCGCCATACATGATAGCGTCTGCTCCGCTTGCAATGGCGGTTTTTATTTTGTCGAAAGTGTCAACCTGCGCGATTGTTGAGGGGTTAGTGGCTAGTGAAAAGTGGTTAGTGGTTTTTTCGCTGCCAGCTGATAGCTGATAGCTTTTGCAAAAACGATTAAGGCGTTGGAGTTCGAGCGCGTCAACAACTTTTCGCCGAACTTCATTTAATTCACTAACCGGCATCATCAAATTTTCGTCAATGTCGGCAGTTAAATTTTCCAATGTGAAAACCGAATTTCCCAGCCGCCCGATCTGCTTAGTGAGTGTTTCTAAAGTCAGCGGACGATTTTTCGCAGGCTCGGCAATAAAATCAGTTTGAGCAGTGGCGGAATTTTCGCCATCAATCATTTTTAAAATAAGCGGCTCACCAATTTTAGCAGTAACTTCAGCTTTGACGGGAAATTTTTTATCGTTATCGCCATTGAAAAATTTTCGCGCCTCGGTCGTCAATTCAGCGTCGAAAATCTTAAAAGCTCTGTCATGAATTTTAATGCCGCGCGTATCAGCGACTGCAACTTTGCAAATGTCACCCGTCATTTCAAAATTTTCAACAGTAAAAGTAATGCGTCCGCCAACTTTTACCCAAATCTCAATCTGGTCGCCTGGATTAATTTTCTCGGTGATTTTCAAAGCAATTTTATTTTGGGCAATGTCAATCACGCGACCAATCAACACGCCGCGATTATTAGGGCGTTTGTCACTGATAAGATTTTTGCCAGGATTTTTTTCAAGATAAGCCGTCGTAAAGTCACGGTTGAAAATCTGCGCGAGCTTGCGGTTGTCATCAGTTGTTTTAAGATTATCCAGCGCCCGCCGATAAACGTTAACCACAGTTGCAACATATTCAGCGCGTTTCATTCGTCCTTCAATTTTTAAAGACGCGACGCCAGATTCGATAAGGCGCGGCAATAAATCCAGCGTGTTCAAATCTTTGGGGCTCAATAAATATTCACCGGCATTCAGCAAATTATTATCTTCAGCGTCAACCAATGCATAGGGCAGACGGCAAGGTTGAGCGCAACGTCCGCGATTGCCACTACGACCGCCAATCATACTGCTCATTAAACATTGACCGGAAAAGCAGACGCATAGCGCGCCATGAGCAAAAATTTCAATTTCGACCGGCGAATTTTTTGCAATGTATTCAATTTCAGTCAAAGTCATTTCACGGCTGAGGACTACACGATTAAAACCAAAATTAGCCAACGCCAAAACGCCTTCCAGATTATGAACTGTCATTTGCGTGGAGGCGTGCAGTGGAATTTCCGGAGCAATTTCACGAATAATTGAAGCTGCTCCTAGATCTTGAACCAGGAGCGCGTCAACATTTGCCTGGCGCAAAAATTTTATATAATCAACAAATTTATCAATTTCGTCGTTGCTGATAATGGTGTTGGTTGTGACGTGGATTGAAACGTCGCGCAGGTGAGCGAATTTAATAGCGTCAATGAGGTTAACGCGTGAAAAGTTAACGGCGAAGGCGCGGGCTCCAAAAGATTCACCGGCAAGGTAAACGGCATTTGCGCCGGCGTTGACGGCGGCTTTAAGTGCGTCGAAATTACCTGCCGGAGCTAATAATTCAATCAAATAAAAATACCTCCTAAAAAAAAGAGCGCGCAAGGACGCGCGCTCCCGCGCCATTTTCAGGATTGAAAATTTGCGCGGCTGTTCTCCATTCGGCACGCACTCTTGTCTGATCTCGCGGGAGTAATTAAAATTCGTTTTTCTTTCTTTGCTAGCGTTTCTTGCTTTTTACAAAAAGAAAGAAATGCTGATTTAACAAGACTAAATATCATAAAACTCAATAGCTTTACCGGTACCGATAGCGACACAGCTAAGCGGGTCTTCAGCTAATACAGTTGGAATATGAGTTGCGCGACGGATAACTTCATCCAAGCCATAGAGCATTGAGCCGCCGCCAGTTAAAATAATTCCTCTATCAAAAATATCTGCTGAGAGTTCAGGTGGGGTGACATCCAAAACGCGTCTAATGCACTCAACGATTTGTTGAACAGAACCTTTAATAGCAGATACAACTTCTTCAGTTTCAACGGTAATATTTTTTGGCATACCGCTGACAATATCACGTCCGCGGATTTCCATTGTTAAATTTCTTGCGCCGGAATAAGCTGCACCTATTGTTATTTTAATATTTTCTGAAGTGCGTTCGCCTATCATTAAGTTGTGCTTTTTCTTGACATAAAGCTCAATATCGGCGTCGAATTTATTTCCTGCAACTTTTAAACTTTCGCTGTTAACAATACCGCCCAATGAAATTACCGCTACATCGCAGGTACCGCCGCCAATGTCAACAACCATTGAACCAATTGGCTCTGAGATATCAATTCCCGCGCCAAGAGCCGCCGCAATTGGTTCTTCAATTAATTCAGCACGTTTAGCTCCTGCTTGTTCAGCTGCCTCTTGCACTGCGCGACGTTCAACAACTGTAATATCGGTCGGAATGCAAATCATGACTTTGGGGCGAAATATAAATGACGCGCCAACAACTTTGTCTAAAAAATATCTAATCATCGCCTCTGTCATATCAAAATCGTCAATGACACCTTCACGCAGCGGACGAATCGCAATAATATTTCCAGGCGTGCGCCCGATCATTTCGCGCGCAGCTTCACCAATGGCAAGAACTTCTTCAGTGTTTCTGTCAATGGCAACAACCGACGGTTCACGTAAGATAATGCCTTTACCTTTGACGTAAACCAAAACATTTGTTGTACCTAAATCTATTCCTACGCTCGTTGACAACCCAAACAAGCTGAAAACTCCCTTCAAAAGTCATTGGCTAATCCTGGTTAGAGGCGTGCTCAAATCCATATGACCTGCGAGAGTTTCAATTTCTTGACCGTCAATCAGAAAACGAACTTGTTTAATTTCCGTAAATTCGGTAAGAGTTTGTACAACAGAATTAATCAGCATTTCTTCGCCTGTTGAACCACCAACAAAGTTTTTGGTAAGGCTTTTGTCAAAATCAACGTAAGCCGTGCCATTTGAAACGGTGACGCTGTTAATTTTCGCGCCTTTTGGGAAAATGCCGGTTAAATCAGATTCAGTGGGTTTAGTCATCAAAAGATTTACGGCGTCTAAATATTTATCGGTTTCGTTAATGTAGGTGATTTTGCGCTTAACTGCAACTAAATTAATGCCAGCGTCGTCGGGGAAGTAAGCTTTAACTTCGATGGTTTTTTCAACAGGCTCAATTACCGGCGAAGTTTCAACTTGCGGAGGCGCTTCAACTTGCGGCGGAGCAGGTGATATGTTCGTTGCCGGATTGTCAAGCGGTTTGCTTGCAGGTAATTTTTCAAGATTCGGTATTTCCGGAAATTCTGATTTGGCTTGTGGCTGCGGCGTGGGATTTTCTATTTTCGGCTCTATGTTTCCTGGCTGCGGCATTTCCTGTTCACAACCGCAAATTATTAAAGTGAGCGCGACCACTGCCAATAATAAAATTTTTCTAGTCAAGACCACCTCGACCTCCTTAATTCATAAAATATTTTTTGACTGCGGAAGCGATTGCCCCAGCAAGTTTGTTCTGATACTTTTCGCTGGCAAGAAGTTTTTCTTCTTCAGGATTCGTGATAAAGCCAATTTCAATCAAAGTTGCCGGGCATTTCGTATGTTTCAAAACGTAAAAATTAGCCGTCTTTACTCCGCGGTTGAAAAGTCCGCCTGCTTTTGCAAGTTCCTCATTCATAAGCTTTGCTAATTTCTGAGCTTTTGCCGAACTGCCGTAATAATAAGTTTCCATGCCGTTGGATTTTGGATTTGAAAAGGCGTTGCAATGAATACTGATAAAAATATCAGCTTTCGACGGAGCTTTATTAACGCGCGCCTGCAATTCAGCGGTATTTGAAGCATTCGGCGCGGCAACGTCAATGTCAGTTCTGCGCGTCATTACAATTTTAAAACCTTCATCTTGCAAAATTTTTTCGGTTTTCAAAGCAACCGCTAATGCAACAGCTTTTTCAGTAGTGCCGCGAGATCCAACTGCGCCAGTATCCGAGCCGCCATGTCCGGCGTCGATAACTACAACTTTATCTGAAGACTTGAATTTATCTTTATCTTTATTCTTGGATTTTTTATCGTCTTTGGAGGTAGTTTCAGTCGCAACTTCCGGCAAATCTGGCGGTACATCTTCAAGCCAATCGTCATTTTCATCTTCATCTTCCCAAGCTATTGCCTTATTTTTCAGTACGTCGATAACCAAGCGCGAAGATTTTTTATCGGTCTTTGAAGGCTGAATTGAAAATTTGTAGCCCTTTTCATTAATCTGACCGGTTAAATTCAGCTTGACGCGCGTGTGATTCATTTCCATTTCCTTGACGGTAATCTTTTTAACGAAAGTAGTATCTTTAATTTTGGTGCCGGAAATTCTGCTAATTCTGCCTGGCGTGGTATTTTCCAACGAAATTGAAAATACATTTCCTGCAATGCTGGTTGAAATATTTTCCTTTGCTAAAGTGCCGTTCAATGTAATTTCTATGCGCAAAATATTTTCATTAATATCGTAAGCGTCAATGTTCGTGATTTCTGCGCGAGATTTAGAAGCTGCTGACGCCGAGCCAATTATCGACAAGCTCAAAACCATAAGCAGGCTTAAACATTTAAAAATTTTCCTAACCAATATCTTCACTCCAATTCTTTCAAAAGTTGACGCGCTTCGTCAAGAGCGGCATTAGTTTTATCTTCATCACGAGAAATTTTAATGCTGACAAATTCGCCTTCAGAAATTTCATCCGGTAAAAAATTAGCCGGCAAAACCACCGCGATATCTTCAAAAATCAAAATAACTTCGGCGTCATCTTTGTTAATTTCTTTAACTTCAAATTGCGGCGAATCTTCAGAGTGCGAAATTTTAATCGTCAAATAATCGCCTTCGCCCGAGTCTTCCGGTAAAAATTCAGTCGGTAAATTAAATTCGCCGGAGTATTCTTCTTCGCCTTCGTCAATGAGCAAAACCGCCAGCGCTGAGCCATTTTCAAGTTCTTCAATTCTGTCAAGGTAAACGCTTATTTCTTTGCAGATTTCTTCTTTTCCGCTATCCATTGTGAAACCCAATCCTCCTTAATTTCCGGTGTAACTGAAACATTTTTGCCGTCGGTATTAACAACGACCGTGCCATTTTTCCAAGTCCAGAAAATATTTTTACTGTCAATGCCCTGCGCGAGATAATTTTCAAGCGGCTCAAGATGCGGATGACCATAAGTATTACCGCCGCGTTTATCGGTAGGTTCGCCCGCCGAAATTAAAACGTACTTTGGATTGACACTTTTAAGAAATTGCTCAGTTGAAGCCGTGTAACTGCCGTGATGTCCCGCTTTTAAAATCGTACTGCGCAAATTTTTTTCGTCATTGTCAGCCCAAATTGAACTTTCAACAATTTTTTCAGCGTCGCCGGTGAACATCATGGAAAAATCTTTGTAAACCAGCCGCCCAACAACAGATTCATTATTTGGGTCGGTTTTCTGCTTGCCGTCGTTGACGTCATTAACCAAATTTTTTGGCGGATATAAAACATTGAATGCAACTCCATCGCCAAAATCCAAATTGTCGCCGGTTTTAAGCGCCTTGTGTTTAATCTTACCGTTGCTGTCTTTAATCAGCGTCATGTAATTCAGATAAAGTTTGCCGGTTGACGCAATCCCATTATCGTAAACTTCTTTGACGGTGTACTTTTCATCTTTGAGAAGTTTTTCAATGCCGCCAATATGATCCGCGTGAGGATGAGTCAAAATAATTTTGTCAAAAGTTGTTACGCCCGCCTTATCGAGTTCGTTAACAAGCTTAGTTCGTTCGTCCATATCGCTGGTGTCGATTAAAATATTTTGCGTCTTGGTTTGAATGAGGAAAGCGTCGCCCTGCCCAACGTTCAGCATTGTAATTTTTAAATCGCCATTAACAGGATTAGCTTCAGCGTTTGAAGAATTGCCGCCCGTCGAAGTTGTACCGCCGCCACAGCCGCTAGTTACAACGCCCAGCATAAGCAACGCCGCTAAAATAAATTTTCTCATGCAATCACTCCCCCAAAATGTAACGCTCAATACCAACTGCTACGCCATCTTCTTGCACGCCAGGCACAACGTACTTTGCAAAACTTTTCAATTCGTCGCTGCCGGTTCCCATTGCAAAGCCAGTTCCAACAGTTTGAATCATTTCTTTATCATTAAAGCCATCGCCAAACGCGCAAGAATCCGCCACGTCAATATTAAAATATTTCAGCGCCTCCAAAATACCAGTTGCTTTTGATACTTTGTCAGCATAAATTTCCATGCTCCTGTAATGAAATGGATCTGACCAACCGGTAAATCCAGGCGTTTTCAGCATTTCCTTATAAACTGCGTCAAGATTTTTCAAATCCATTCGCGCAGAAACGCATTCAATTTTCGAGGCAGAAATTTTATTAAAATCAAAATCACGCACGAAATTTGAATAGTCAATGCCGATTATCTCGCAAAACATTTCCATATTTTTAAACCCGCGCGGCATATACATTTCCGGATAACTTTCAAGTACATATTCAATTTGTTCTCGCTCGGCTTGCTCGCAAATTTTTTTTACGCCGGACATATCCAATTCGCTCTTGAAAATAACTTTCCCATCAACAAGAACCAGCGCACCATTACTCGCCACAAAACCATCAAAGCCGAAATTTAAAATCTCTTGATAAATAAATGCAACAGGTCTGCCCGTCGCAATGAAAATTTTATGTCCTGCAGACTTCAACGCGCGCATTGCCTTTTCAACTCGCGGCGTAATTTTGTCTATTCCATGCGGTCTGTCTAAAATCGTTCCATCTATATCAAAAAAAATTGCTTTGCTCATATCATACCTCCAAATTATTAAAGTTCTATTTATTCTTACTAAGAATAATCATCTTTGCCGGTATTATAGCATTTAAATTCGCACTGCGGTATAGTAAAATGAAAAAAATCTGATATAATTGGGAAAAATTTTTGAAGGAGGTTAGCCGATTTGGAAAACAAGACAAAGGCGAATGCAACTTTGGCGACCTGCGCGATGTTAGCGGTTGGAACTTTGCCCAATTTAACGCCGCTTGCAAATTTTATTTCTAATTCAGCGGGTAATATGATTTTAGGTTTTTTGAATCACGGTTTTCTTGCTGCGACAATTGGCGGCTTGGCGGATTGGTTTGCAGTTACGGCTCTTTTCAGAAAGCCTCTCGGAATCAGTTATCGCACGGAAATTTTGAAGCGAAATCGCCAGCGCATTACCGACGCCATTATTGAATTTGTTGGCGAAGATTTATTAAACACCAAAAATATAATGGACACGATCAAGGAAGAAAATACTGCACGACTGCTCATTGAATTTTTTGAGCGCTATCAGGGGCGGCAGAAAACCAAGCAAGCAGTTTACGAAATTATGACTGAAATTTTATCTCGCGCAGATAGCGAAAGTATTTCAAAAGCGGCTGCTCCAATCCTGGAAGATGAAATTAAGCAATTCGACACGAAAAAAATAATTGACGCCGCAGTTAAAGTTGTAACCGCCGAAAAATACAGCCGAAAAATTTTAATAGCACTATTTCAGACTGGCGAAAAAATTTTAAAATCTCAACACATGCAAGACGCCATTTTTAAAAAAATTGTAGAGTTGCGCACCACTTACGAGGGCGATAACGCCAGCCGCGCCCTTGTGTTCGATACCATGAATCTCACTGACGAAAAAATTTTGTCAATCTTGAATGAAAATGTCACTGAAAAAATTAGTAGCACCATAACCGCGCTTGAGGGCAAAGAAATTGTCGATGCCGAAAAAGCTGCCACTGTACAAAATCTGATAAATTTATTTGAGAACGCCATTAACTCCCTTGCGGCTGATCTTGACAATGATAAAATTCAAGCTGAGTTCGCAAATATTTTAAGCAGCAAAGTTAATATTGCGAATTATATTCAAAATTGGCTTGAAGTCAATGTTAAAGGCGAAGTCGCGCCTGACTTTATTAATAATCTTGCCAAGAATACTAATTTTCAAGCTCATGATAAAATTTGGCGTTCCACTGTTGACGAACTCATTGACAAGACGATTGACGAATTTATCAGAAGCACCGATTTGCAAGATAAAATTGACAGCCGAATTAAAGTTATGATTGAAAATTTGCTTGAAGAGCAACACGGGCAAATTCCAAATTTAATTCGCGAGCGGCTTAATCAATTTAGCGACGATGAATTGACAAAATTTGTTGAAGGTAAAGTTGCCGACGACCTGCAAATGATTAGGATTAACGGCTCGGTATGCGGCGCGATAGTTGGAATGTTATTGTATATTGTCACGGTGATTATTGGCTGAAGGGAGGCTGATATTTTTGGACAGCGAAAAAAAGCCGCTCGAACGTTGGAACACGGCAGATACAACTTTGCTATGTGCGGCGCTATGTTTTTTGGCGGCAGTAGGATTTAGGCATTTATATTCAGATTCGGTTTTGGCGGAGGGATTTTTATTCGTTACAGAAGCGGCGCTGGTTGGCGGAATAGCGGACTGGTTTGCAGTTACGGCACTTTTCAAAGAACCGTTTGGCTTTCCTTTCCACACAGCAATATTACCGAACAGGCGTCCGGAATTCATAAGCGCGGCAACTTTCATGATTCAGCAAGAATTTTTTTCGCGCAGAACTTTATTCAAAAAAATAAGCGGCGTGCAATTCATACCGATAATCACGGCGTATTTGGAAAATCCGGAAAATCGGCAATTTCTGTTGAATGAATTTTTAACGGCGCTGAAAAAATATATCAAATCTGTTGACAAGGAAAATTTATCGAAAGCCATTGCAAATAAAATTCGCCGCGAATTTGAAAATCTTCCGGCGCAAGATCTAATTAAAGACGGCGGGCGTTGGCTGAAAGATTCTGGCAAAGACAAAGAACTTTTCAAAGGCTTAATCTTAAAATTAAAAGACGTGGCGGCTAAACCTGAGACGCAGGCAAAACTTCAAGCAGTACTGGAAAAATACGCCAGCACTGCGACGCAATCGGGCGGGCTATTGTCTTTAATAATGATGGGATTCGCGCAGGAATTGAATTTAGTTAATTTCAAGGAAGCGGCAATGATTATGCAGACGCAACTTTTGAAATTACTAAACGAGCTTTTAAGCGATTCGCCATTTCAGCAGAAAACTTTTGAAGAGTGTCGCGCGAAAATTTCAGAGCTAACTGATACACCCGAGTTTAAAGATTTAGTTGAAAGGTTGCAGGTTGATTTAGGTGCCAATTTGCCGATTGAAGAAACTATCGAAAGTTCATTGTCCAAATTTGAGCAACAAATACTTTCCGCCAATTTCAAAGAATTTCTAACGATCGCGCAGGACGAAAATAAAAATCTCGGCGCGCTATTTATGAAAATTTTGTTAGACCTGTACAGCCAATTTGTAGAATTATTGAAGGTTGACAGTGAAGTTAAGACGACACTTGAAAAATTTATTTACGAATTGACGGCGCGGGCGGCTCTCTATGCACAGCCGCTAATCGGCAATATCGCCAAAGCTGCGTTAAATCGATTATCGGTAGATCAGCTGAATAATTTGGTTTACGGCAAAGCTGAGCCGGATTTTATTTGGATACGGCTCAACGGCTCAATCGTCGGCTCATTTATCGGATTGGTCATTTTTACAATAATAAAAGTCATTTCTTGAAAAAAATTAGACGCCTTGTGGCGTCTTTTATTTTGGGCTGCGATTTGAAAATTTAGGGTAAACTTTGTAATATTCTCCGCAATCTGAAAAATCCCTGTAAGTTAGTAAAATATCTTTAATAACTACGCCATTTTAAAGCATTAACCTGAAACAGAAATGAAAAAATACGTTAATAAATTATTAAAAAATACTTGACAGCGAAAAATTTTTATACTACAATCTGCGCGACTTTAAGGTTAGGAAAAGGCAAGAGTAGTTTAGAGGAAACATGGACACTCCAAGCAGAAATTGCCGGACTGAGCCGGAAAAGTCAATTAGGATTTTTTTGTATGGCTCATTTGAAGGAGGATGTTCAAAATGAGAAGAACTTTAGTAGCAGCCTTGACAGGTGCAATGGTTGTTGGCGTTAGTGCTACAACTTTTGCGGCAAATCCGTTCACCGATGTTCCAACTGGTCACTGGGCGTATGACGCTGTTACCAAATTGGCTGAAGAAGGCATTATCGAAGGTTACGGCGACGATACCTTCCGTGGTCAACGCAACATTACGCGTTATGAAATGGCGCAGATGGTTGCTAAGGCAATGGCAAGAATGCAGCAAATGATGGAAGAAATGGTCGAAGAAGGCATTGACGACCACGTTGCTGATTTGCATGACGGTAGCGAAATTGGCATTGACATGGGCGATATTGATGATCGTATCGACGAAAAGATCGACGAGCGTCTCAGCAATTATAAGCCCGATTACACGCCGCCTGCTCCTCCTACCACTCACGTTGATATTGAAGATCCGGATTTGGTCGGCGGCGCTAGCTTAATTAAAATCAGTGAGGATTCGCTCAACAACGGCAGACTTACACAGAGAGAGCGCGATGTTCTCAACGACTACATCAATTCACAAGGCAGGAACTTCAAACCCGACAAGAGTGCGAATTTCCGTGAACGTTGCGCCGATATTTACGCTGAAGTTGGCGAATTTGAGAATGCGCTTTTGAAATCTGATTTGAACGACGAACAAAAAGATTATGTTCAAAGACAGGTAGCTCTTCTCAGATTGGATTTGCTTTCCTATGAGTTTAGAGATGAACTTATCAGCTTGGGCGTCCGCGTTGACGAACTCGAAAAACATGCTGATATGGTTAAATGGACAGGCAAAATTGAATACACATATGGCAACCTTCGCGCTAAAAACAAGGGCGCAGGCATATCTGATTATGGCGATATTTCACCGGACGGCAAGAAAGCTTCATACGGCTCTAATCATACAGCAGTTTTCCGGAGCGCTGAAGTAGCAAAACATTGGACAGCTAATGCTCGTTTTGATGCTAATGTCAACTTCGGTTCTGACTCTACTGACGACGTTAAATTGAAGAGAATTTTTGCCGAAGGTAAATACAGTAAATTCGACGTCAAACTTGGTCGTATTGGTTTTTGCCCTGCAGTTGAAGACGGCATTGTATTTGATACCGTTATCTCCGGTGGTGAACTTTCATTTGGTAGCAAGTGGAAGGTCGTTTTAACTGGTGGTCGTATCGGCGGCGGCGATGAACCTGAATATGCAGGCGTCGCTGAATCTGGTGGTACTGTTGGCGTCAAAAAAAATTACCCATATCGTGATGGCGGCACTGACGACGACGAAACGAACGCTTTTGGTGTCAATCTTCAGTATAACGGTGGCGGTAGCGGCTTATATGGCGGCGCAAGTTACTATATGGCAAAAGATGATGATTTCAAATATGGCA
>CAJOIA010000017.1 GCA_905234505.1 uncultured Selenomonadaceae bacterium | reverse complement strand
CATTCGTTTCTGCGACGCGTTTAATATTCCGCTGGTTAATCTGGTTGATGTTCCTGGATTTTTGCCTGGCGTTGACCAAGAATATAGCGGCATAATTCGTCACGGCGCTAAAATGCTTTATGCGTACAGTGAAGCCACTGTTCCTAAAGTTACTGTAATTACGCGCAAAGCTTATGGCGGCTCATATATTGCGATGTGCTGCCGCGAATTGGGAGCGGATCAAGTTATGGCTTGGCCGAGCGCTGAAATTGCGGTTATGGGACCTGCAGGCGCAGCGAATATTATTTTCCGCAAAGACCCCGATAAAGACCAGAAAACTGCTGAATACGTCGAAGAATTTGCAACGCCGTACAAAGCGGCTGAACGCGGCTATGCTGATATGATTATTGAGCCGAAAGAAACGCGCCCGCTGATTATCACGGCGCTCAATGCTCTTGCCAGCAAACGCGAATCTGCACCGACGAAAAAGCACGGCAATATTCCGCTTTAATAGGGTATAGGGGCAAGTGGATAGGGAATAGTTTCTAGTCCCTTTTCACTAACCCCTAGCCCCTAACAAAAGGAGATGGCAGCGATGGCTGAAAAAGTTAAACCTGAAATTGTCGCGGCTATAATTGCGGCAATCCAGCAAATTTCAAAGGACGGCAGAGTCGTCGCCGTCAAAATCAAACGCAACGAAATTTGGACGCTGGCTAATCGCGTCAAATAATCGGAGGTAATATTAATGGCAACGAAAAAATTTAATGTCACGGTGAACGGCACGACATACGAAGTCGAAGTTGAAGAAGTTAAATCTTCCGGCGGCAGTGCACCGGTTGCAAAACCCGCTCCTGCTCCAGCACCGAAACCTGCGGCAGCTCCAGCACCGGCTGCTCCTGCAAAAGTTTCTGCGGGCGCTGGCGAACATTCAATTGATTCTCCTATGCCCGGCAAAATCGTTAAACTGGTTGCCAGTGAAGGCGCGCAAGTTAAAGCTGGCGAAGTTCTTTTAATTCTCGAAGCTATGAAAATGCAAAATGAAATTACCGCCGATTCTGACGGCGTCGTCAAGAAATTTAACGTGGCAGCGGGGCAAAGCGTCAAAGCTCATGAATCGCTTGTAATTCTCGGTTAATAAATTTTTCCTCATTCGCGCAGAGCTGCTGATGAAAATTCGGCGGCTCTTTTAATTTGCCAAAAAATTAACCGTGCGGCAGGAAATACATTAATCCTTGTGGAAATATCCAGCGAAGTTAAGCTGTTTGTTTTACTAATTAAGAAATGTTTTGGTGATTGAAGATGGGATTAGTAAAATTGGAGATGGGCGCCAATAAAAAGTTGGTTTGCCCAAAATGCAAAAAAGATTTACGCAAAGTTGAAGGTGGACCCGTCAGAATTATTGACGGAAAAATTGATATGGACGCTACTTTGCCGCGCCAGGTTTGCGACCATTGCGGCGTATTCTATCGAGAACTTTTGCGCTCCGGCTTTTATAACGTTTTTGATTTGCCGCCCGAAGAAAGAAAGCCTCAAGAGCGCGTAATTGCCACAGGCGATATTCCGCCAACTATTTTAAAACGAGAAGCGGACGGTAAATGCCCTTGCCCGCGCTGCGGCGACAGAATGGATTTTGTTGAAGCCGGTCCTGTGCAAATTGTCAATGGCAAGCCTGATTTTTCAAACACAATGGACCATTTTGTTTGCCCGTACTGCAAATCTGTTTTCAGAAAAATTGTCGGCACTGATTATTTCCAGTGGTCTGAAAAGTAGGAGCGTGAATTTTTTTGGACTTAATGATCCTGGCTTATACCGCGCAAGATAAAAATTACGATTTCGCTTTTAATGCAATTAAAAAGTTAGATTGCAATTTGGTCGGATTCATTTCTCTTGATGATAAAAAGCTTTTTGAAAAAATCGAGGGCTATACAATTTATCCAACCTACTATATTAATATGCTGAAGTACGATTTTGCTTTGATTGACGCCAATGAAGAAGCTGCTCAGATAATAGCAAATACGTTGCTTAAATTAAATGTTCCGCTTTTTAAACTTAGGACTATTTATTGGTTGCTGCAACAAATTATGATTAAAAAGTACGAAGATATTAACGACCCCGCTATTCAAGAAATTTTATCGTATTGGCGGACGCCGCGCGAACTTTCCATTTTTAATCAGTATTTGGCTAATGCTCCACATACTTTTGACGAAGTTTTTTTTGATGAAAATTGCGGCTTGCCGTACATAAATTTTAAAACTGTCGAAGATAAAACTAGGCGAATGTATTTCCCATTAAACAAGCAATTTATTCAAACTCCCGATGGCAAAAAATACGCAACTGACGTTCTGCGCGAGCAAGTTCCAACTTCGCCGCACCTATACATTAAAGGCGAGCATAAAGTCAACGAAGGCGACGTTTTAATTGATGCCGGAGTCTGTGAAGGAAATTTCGCGTTGCGGTACGTCGACATTTGCTCACAAGTTTATCTCTTTGAAATGGATCAAAATTGGTTCGCGCCGTTATATTTTTCATTCAGAGATTGTTGGGATAAAATAAAATTAATTCCTAAGGCTATTTCTGACAAGGGGGGGCAGCAGATAACTTTGGATGAAGTTGTCAATGCTCCTAAAAGCGCAAATATTTTTTTGAAGATGGATATTGAAGGCGCTGAACCTGCAGCTCTTCGCGGCGCGCGGAAAATTCTATCCACTTACAACGTGAAAGCCTCCGTGTGCAGCTACCATAACGCTAACGATGCGCTTCAGATTAAATCTATCTTTCAAAGATATGGTTATAAAACTTGGACAAGCGACGGATATATGATTTTTTTACTTGACAGCAAAATTTGGGAAACGGCTGATTTTCGCAAAGGCATTGTTTACGCGGAAAATTATTAAAACTTGCGAAATTTCGGCTAAGCTGGTATGATTAAAAAAATTTCTGGAGGGGCGCTTAATGAAAAAGCGAAGAGGCTTTAATTGGTTCGCAGTGCTAATGTTAATGGTTTTGACGTATTTTAGCACGGTTTTAATTTCGCAACAGTTGCATTTGTCGCAGGTGAGCGAAAGCCAGCGCATTGCCGACAAAAAATTGGCGGCGGCACAAGCTGAAAATGAAAGATTGCGCAGAGAATACGCTGAACTTCAAAATTTGGATAACATTGAAAAAATCGCGCGTGAAGATCTTGGGCTTGCTAAAGACGGCGAGCTTCCATATCAATTAGCGCACTGATTATAATTAAAAAATTTTCGGGGAGGACGATATTTTGGCAATAGAATTGGGCAGCGTAGTTGAAGGTAAAGTTACGCGCATTATGAATTTTGGTGCTTTCGTTGAGTTGGAGGAGAGCAAGGTTGGGCTCATTCACATTTCAGAAGTTGCCGACGAATATGTTAACTCCGTGAGCGATTTTCTCAAGGAAGGCGATACGGTTCAAGCAAAAGTTATAAGCATTGACCAAAACGGCAAAATTGCGTTGTCAATAAAAAAAATGAAGGCGCAGAGTCAAGAATCGGACAGAGGCTTTCGTAATCCGAAGGGAAAACCTGCGGGGCGCGGCGATCACAGACCGAATAATAGGCAAATGTCAGCCTCATTTGAAGACAAATTATCCAAATTCCTGAAAGACAGTGACGAAAGACTGACAGATTTAAAGCGGAAAACTGACTCAAAACGCGGCGGTCGCGGCTCGCGACGTTCAGATTAGCCTCCCCTTGTTTTAGGAATAAGGATTTAGGAAATAGGATATAGGGATTAGTGCAACTTCCCTAACCCCTATCCCCTAACCCCTAAACCCTAATCAGGGGGTGCTTTTTGTTGATAGGTAAATTCATTGACATCTGCCAGGCTGAAAAAATTTTCTCCGTGAATAAAATTGTCGTGGCAGTATCGGGCGGCGCTGATTCACTTGCATTGGCTGATTTGATTAATCGCGCGCGACATCGCTTTAAGTTGAATTTTTGCATTGCTCATTTTGAACACGGGCTGCGCGGTCAAGATTCACTCGACGACGCAAATTTTGTTGAAAGTTTTGCTAAAGATTTGGGCATTGAATTTTTCTGCGAAAGCGGCGATGTTGCAAATTTCGCGCAGGAAAATAAAATTTCTGTTGAGACAGCGGCGCGTAAATTGCGCTATGAATTTTTATCCAGAGTTCGACACAGATTGAATTTTGACGCAATTGCCTTAGCACATCACGCTAACGATCAAGCTGAAACAATTTTAATGCGGCTAATGCGCGGCTCAAGCTTAGATGGACTTTCAGCAATGCAATTCTGCGCGAGTTCGTCCTATGGTTTACTGATTCGCCCGCTGTTGCGTTTCAAAAAATCGGAGCTTGAAAATTACTGCCGCGAAAGAAATTTAATCCCGCGCGTCGACGCCACAAATTTTGACGCTATCGCCACTCGAAATAAAATTCGACTTGAACTTTTGCCGAGTCTTGAAAATTTTAATCCGGCGATTGTCGAAACGCTTTGCCGATTTGGCGAAACTGCCGCTGTCGAATCCGATTTTATTAACGCGGAAACTGAAAGAATTTACCCTGCCGTTGTTAAAGATAAAAAAGTCCTGCGCGACGAATTTTTAAAATTGCATATGGCACTTCAGCGCGGAGTCATTAAAAAATTCATTGCTGAAACTTGCGGCGACGTCAAAGATTTAGGCTTTGTGCATTTCGAGGCGCTCAGAAAAGTTTTGGCGAATAATTTATCCGGCGCCGAATTACCTAAGGATTTTCGCGCAGATTTAAAACGCGGCAGATTATCAATCACGAAAAAATTTAGAGAGGACTGATTAAATTGAAAACTAAAGAAGATTACATTGAGAAGGTATTGTACAGCGAAGAGGAAATTGCCGCTCGTTGCAAGGAAATTAGCGCGCAAATTAGCGATGATTACAAAGATATTTCAAAGCCGCTGTTGACGGTCGGAATTTTGAACGGCGCGGTTATTTTTTATACTGATTTGGTGCGCCGCTTGACAATTCCCGTACATTTTGATTTTATGATTGCCTCAAGCTACGACGCGAATACTCATACGAGCGGCAAGGTTAACATTTTAAAAAACCTTGACAACGACCCGCGCGGGCGTGATATTCTTTTGGTTGAAGATATCATTGACTCCGGCACAACGATGAATTATCTGGTGAATTACTTCAAAGACAAGGGCGCTAACAGCGTTAAAGTCTGCGCGCTTTTGGATAAGCCCTCGCGCCGCAAAATCGAAGTTAAGGTTGACTATGTCGGCTTTGAAGTTCCCGATGAATTTATTGTTGGTTACGGATTGGATTTTGCACAGCACTACCGGAATTTGCCATATCTCGGCATTTTGAAACGCAGCGTATATTCCGGTAAATAATTTGATTAAAGGAGCGTTTTCTATTGAATAGTTTTTTACGCAACGTCGGCTTTTATTTGTTGGTGATATTCGTTGCGATAACGGCGTATGATTATTTTTCGGTGAAACCGCAAGCAACAATCGAGGAAGCAAGTTACTCGCAATTTTTGCAACGCGTAGAATCGGGCGAAGTGGCAAAGGTCGTTTTGACAAGAAACTCAATTACCGCCACGAAAAAAGACGGCACAGAATTTTTGACAACAGCGCCGGATTTCCCAATAGGCGATGAGTCACTTGTTAGCAAATTGGAAGCAAACGGCGTCGAAATAACTGCACAAAATCCTAAAGAACCGCCGTGGTGGGTGACGCTCCTTTCGTCATTTTTGCCAATTTTAATTTTAGTCGGCGTGTGGTTTTTCATAATGAATCAGACGCACGGCACGGGCAGTAAGGTAATGTCATTCGGCAAAAGTCGGGCGAAAATGTCAAGCGGAGACAAAGTCAAAGTTACATTCAATGACGTTGCGGGCGCGGACGAAGCTAAGGAAGAACTTCAAGAGGTCGTTGAATTTCTTAAGCATCCGAAAAAGTTTAACGATTTAGGCGCGCGCATACCTAAAGGCGTTTTGTTATTTGGTCCTCCAGGCACGGGCAAAACTTTATTAGCTAAGGCTGTTGCCGGTGAAGCGGGCGTAGCGTTTTTCTCAATCAGCGGCTCAGATTTTGTTGAAATGTTTGTAGGCGTTGGCGCGTCGCGTGTTCGTGATTTATTCGCGCAGGCTAAGAAAAATTCGCCGTGCATAATTTTCATTGATGAAATTGACGCAGTTGGTAGGCAACGCGGCGCAGGTTTCAGCGGCGGTCACGACGAACGCGAGCAAACTTTAAATCAGTTATTGGTTGAAATGGACGGTTTCGCGGCTAATGAAGGTATAATTATAATCGCCGCTACGAATCGCCCCGATATTCTTGACCAGGCGCTTTTAAGACCAGGCAGATTTGACAGACAGATTGTAGTTGATAAGCCCGACGTTACCGGCAGAATTGCGATTTTGAAGGTTCATTCCAAAGGCAAGCCGATTGGCAAGGACGTTGATTTAGATGTTTTAGCGCGGCGGACACCTGGCTTTACTGGCGCAGATTTAGCTAATTTGGTTAATGAGGCGGCGCTTTTGGCGGCAAGGCGCAATAAGCACGAAATTAATATGACTGAGCTTGAAGAGTCAATTGAGCGCGTTATGGCGGGTCCTGAGCGCAAATCTAAGGTTATGAGCGACGACGAAAAAAAATTGACTGCTTATCACGAAGGCGGGCATGCGCTGGTTGGTATGATGTTGAAGCATGCAGACCCGGTTCACAAAGTCACAATTATTCCGCGCGGTCGAGCGGGCGGTTATACGCTGATGTTGCCTAAAGAAGATAGAAGTTACGCCACGCGCTCAGAATTGCTTGACAGGCTGAAAGTGGCAATGGGCGGGCGTGTTGCTGAAGAAATTGTACTGAATGAAATTTCAACCGGCGCGTCGCAGGATATTCAACAGGCAAGCAGAATTGTTCGCTCAATGATTATGCAGTACGGTATGAGTGAAGTGCTTGGACCTGTGGCTTATGGTAGCGATCAAACGCAAATGTATTTTGGGCAAAATCAGCGCAATTATTCAGAGGAAGTTGCAGGCGAAATTGACAAGGAAGTTCACAAGTACATGGAAGAGGCTTATGAATCTTGCCGAACGATTATTAATGAGAATCGAGAAAAACTTGACAGAATCGCGCAGGCATTGATTGACAAGGAAACTTTGACAGCGGCAGAATTGAAAGAAATAGTTTTCGGCGAAAGTAGCAGCACATTGATTGAGCTTGCTAAAAAAATTCCAGATGAACCAATTAGTTTGACGAAGGAAAATCCCGCGCCGGTACTTGACAATTCAAATCCGACGCCAATTTAAAGATTTATTTGATTGATAATTTTTCGGTAGAATGTTAAAATTCTGCCGATATTTTTTTTGGAGGTAAGATTATGAGCGAAATTGTTTTGCAATATACTCGCGCAGGGCATGTTGAAAATATTCATCGCGGCGACGTGGCGGCGGTTAATTGCGCAGGCGAAATTATTTCGTCTGTCGGTAATGCGCACTTGCCAATGTTCTGGCGCAGTGCCGCTAAGCCTTTTCAAGCGTTGCCTTTCGTGAAAAATGGCGGCTTAGAAAAATATAATATTACGCAGGAAGAACTTGCGCTTTTAGTTTCTTCGCACAGCGGCGAGGAAAATCACGTTGCATTGGTACGCGGAATTTTAGCTAAGCTCGGACTTGATGAATCGGTTTTAGATTGCGGCGTAGTTCGTCCGATGAGCGGCAAGGCGTTTAAAGATTTAATTGCTAAAGGCGAAAAAGTTTTGCCGGTTCATAATCCTTGCTCGGGTAAACATTCACAAATAATCGCGTTGGCAATGATGTTAGGCGTCCCAATTGAGGGCTACACTAAACCGGAACATGAAGCGCAGAAAATAATTTTTAAACACGTAGCAATGGCGGCTAAAGTTCCAGAAAATAAGCTTGAAATTGGCATTGACGGTTGCGGTGTACCGGTATTCTATTTGCCGCTTTATAATATGGCGCTGGCTTATGCGCGCTTGTCAACTCCAAGATTAGGCGATTGGGGCGAATACGAACTTGCTGCAACTAAAATTCGCAACGCAATGAGCGATTATCCGCAAGTAATTTCAGGCACTGGCAGAATTGATTTGGCTGTTTCTGAAGTTACCGGCGGCAGAGTCATTGCTAAAATTGGCGCAGATGCGGTTTATTGCCTCTGCGTCAAGGATGAAAATCTTGGTATTGCGTTTAAGATTGAAGATGGCAGTTACGCTGCAGTTACTCCAATGGTTATTGCCGTGCTGAAAAAATTAGATTTGCTAACTAAATCTGAAGCTGAAAATCTTGATAAAAAGTTCCCGCCGGTTTTAAAAAATCATCGCGGCGAGATTATCGGTACAATTGAGGCTGTATTTTAAACAAAAACGCATTTCTTTCTTTTGTAAAAGAAAGAAACGCTAAAGCAAAGAAAGAAAACTTCCGCGCAAGAGTCGCATCACGCGACTCGGCGCGGCGGTGGCGCTCATCCGTGAGCGCCTCTCATTTTACGTAGGTGAATTGTTTGAAAGTATTAGATAAAATTATTTATAAAAATGTGGTTGATTCGACGAATGATCTTGCAAAAAAAATCGCCAGATACGGCGCGGCTAATGGCACTGTCATCATTGCTGAGGAACAAACCGGCGGCAAAGGCAGGCTCGATAGAAAATTTTTTTCACCACGCGACAAAGGCTTGTGGTTTTCTATAATTCTGCGCCCAAATTGTTTGCCCAATGACGCTCCCAAATTTACTTTGATGGCAGCTGCGGCTATTGCCTGCGCGATGGAACGATTTAATCTGCGCGCTGAAATCAAGTGGCCAAATGATATTATGTATGACGGGCGAAAATTGGTCGGTATTCTAACTGAAATGAGTGCTGAAGTTGAACGCGTGAATTTTATTGTGGTTGGCATTGGCATTAATGTGAATGTTGAGCGCAATGAATTTCCTGAAAATATCCGTGACGTGGCGGCGTCGCTTTCAGAAATGAACGGCGGCAATTTAAATCGCGCAGAATTTTTTTACGCGGTACTTGAAGAATTTGATAGGCTTTTTGCTCAAAATGATTTCGGCGAAGTTTTCAAGATTTGGCGCAAATACAATATCACGCTTGGCAGAAATATTAACGTGGTAGAGGCTGATAGCGGTGAAATTTTCACTGGCAAGGCGATTGACATCGCTGAGGACGGCGCGCTAATTGTTGACATTGGCGGCGAAGTTAAAACTTTTTATGCGGGCGATGTTTCTATTCGCACAAAATAAAAAATCGGGCAGTCAATTGGCTGTCCGTTTTTTTTAGCTGATTTTGCCGTCGCGAATGAGTTCCCGCGCCGCTTTGCCGGTTAAATGCTCAATTTCGAGAATCATTATTTTAACGGCGTTGACGCGGGCAAGTTCCCTGTCGCGCAGATTTTTATCCACATTGGGCGAATATTTATCGGCAAGAAGTTCAAGCGCGTTCAATTTCTCAGCGTCATTTTCAGCAAGTCGGATTTTGCCAAAGGCTATGGCGCTGGTGAAATAACTTGTGAATTCCTGCGCGATTACATCGTGTTGACCAACAACGCAGAATGAAACTTTGTCATTGTTTTTAATGGCGTCGAGCTTGTGACCGGTGAGGGCGCTGTGAAAATAAATTTTGTTATAGGCAAAGGCGTAATTGAGCGGCACGGCGTAATTGTAGCCATCGTCGCCGCTCAGCGCCAATACTCCAAATTCACCTTCGCGCAGAATTTTTTCAGCGGTTTCACTTTTCAGAGCGCATTTAACGCGGCGCATTTCCCTGAACATAAAATCACCTGCCCGCCGATATGCCGTCTCTGATACATTCGGCGAGTTTATCAGCTTCTTTGTCGGCAGCGTCAATTTTCACAAGCTCATTGCGGCATTCGCGCAGTCCTTGAATTGCCGAATCAATAATTTTCACTGTCAAAGGTTCCTCGCTATCGACAATTTTTTTCAGCGCCAATTTGCAACTGGTTGAAATTTTTTCAGTTAATTTATCGCGTTGCTCGTTGCGCTTGGTAATTTCCTCTGACATTTTCAATAATTGCTCCATTGTGTGAATGGCTGATAAATAATCGTAGCGCATTTGCGGAGTTAACGGTACAACTTTGCCTTCAGCTGGCACTCCGCCGCGTGCTAATGCTTGTTTAAATCTTTCAATCGTAGCCATATTTAACACTTCCCACCTTTTTAAAATTATATCAAATCGCGCCGACTTTGCAATAACCGCTTATCATAATATCGTCACCTATTTTTTCAGCGCTTAAATTTTCTAATTCGAGAGCGTCAGACAATTTTTCAAAGCCTGCGCCCTCCACAGGCGTCAATGCATTTTTACCGCCCAAAATCTTAGGCGCAATGAGCGCATAAATTTTATCAACCAGTCCTGCGCGAAACATAGAAAAATTCAAAGTGCCGCCGCCTTCAAGTAATATCGAGGTAATTTCCATTTTGCCAAGTTCAGCCATTAAAATTTTCAAATCAACGCGCTCCGCGTCACCGGCAACAATAATTTTCGCCCCCAAATTTTTTAGCGCAGTAATTTTTTCAGCAGGGGCATTCGAAGTTACCGCAATAATCGTTTCAGCAAGTTTATCATTTAAAATTTTCGCGTCAAGCGGCGTCCGAGCATTGCTATCAACAATTATTCGCACAGGATTTTTGCCATTTTCAAGGCGCGTGGTCAAACTTGGATTGTCCGCTAAAACCGTACCAATGCCGACCATAATCCCGTCATTAATATCGCGCAGGTGGTGAGTAAATCGCCGCGAATAAGCGCCGCTAATCCATTGAGATTCGCCGCTAACAGTAGCAATTTTCCCATCCAATGAACTGGCAAATTTCGCCGTCACGTACGGGATTTTTTTTGTAATGTATTTGATAAAAACTTCATTGAGCCTGCGCGCGTCGTCTTCCAAAACGCCAACGTCAACTGCAATTCCAGCGGCTTTCAAAATTTCGATACCGCGCCCCGCAACTAATGGATTTGGATCCGTCATTGCCACGACTACGCGTTTAACGCCCGACTCAACAATCCTATTCGCGCAGGGCGGAGTTCTACCAAAATGCGAGCACGGCTCAAGTGTCACGTACATTGTAGAGCCTTTCGCCAAATCGCCTGCCATATTCAACGCGTGAACCTCAGCGTGCGGTGTTCCAGCTTTTCTGTGCCAGCCTTCAGCAATTATCCTGCCGCCTTGCACAATCACCGCGCCAACCATCGGATTTGGTGAAGTGCGCCCTTCAGCATTTCTGGCAATTTTCAAAGCCTCGCTCATAAAAATTTCGTCATTCATTTCAAAAACCCGCTAATAATTTGTTCTTCAGCCTCTTGCGCGGTTAATCCGAGCGTCATTAATTTAATCAACTGATCGCCCGCAATTTTGCCAATTGCCGCCTCGTGAAATAGTACCGCGTCAACGTGATTTGCCTCAAGCGACGGCACAGCTAAAATTTTGCCCTCGTCCATTATAATTGAATCGCATTCAGTATGACCATTGCAAGGCGCATTTCCAATTACGCACAAATCCAATTTCTGATAAGACTTTTCCTTAGCCACGCCGCGAGAAACCACGTCAGCGCCGGAATTTTCGCCGTCCAATGTAATTTTATATGTGCTAAAAGCTTTTTGCGCGCCGTGTGTCATAAGCCTTTCGCGAACAATTATTTTCGCACCGGCTTTTAATTCGGCGGTCGTTACTCGCTTTGTCGAATCGACGCCCTTAATCTGAACCATTTCCATTTCCATAAAACTATCGTCATTCAGCGAAACCTCGGTAACCGGATTCAAAATCCTTTGCCCTGCGCCGTCGCCTGAACCGTAATGCTTTTCAACGTACTTAATCTTTGAATTTTTACCGACAAAAAACCTGTGAATGCCGTCGTGCTCCGAATCTTGGTTGCCGCAATTATCAATGCCGCAACCCGCCACTATCACCACGTCGCAATTTTCGCCGATATAAAAATCGTTGTAAACCGTCTCCTTAATGCCGCTCGCACTCAGCACAACCGGAATATGCACGCTCTCATTTTTCGTGCCGTCTTTAATGCGAATGTCAATGCCGCTGCCGTCGTCTTTTGAAGAAATTTCAATATTGGCAGTGCTATTGCGCCCCGCAAGCTGGCTATTCGCGCGGAAATTATATGCGCCGATTGGTACTTTATGCAGTCCGGCAACTTCAGCGATTAAGCGCCGCTGTATTTCATCAAGTTTAAACATATGCTCACCTCTTCAGCTTTTCGCATTCTTGTATAACCGATTCGGTATCAATAATTTCAGGCAAAATCTTTTCAGCCGCGCCGCGATTTTTAATTTGCCCGTCCGCCAAAACAATTATTTCGTCGGCAATGCTCAAAATTCGCTCCTGGTGCGAAATTATTATGATTGAGCTGTTTATAATATTTTGGCGCATATCTTCAAAAATCTGTATCAAATGTTTAAAACTCCAAAGGTCAATACCTGCCTCTGGTTCGTCGAAAATGGAAAGTTTAGTTTTGCGCGCTAAAATCGTTGCAATTTCAATGCGCTTGACTTCGCCGCCCGACAACGAAGAATTAACCTCGCGATTAATATAATCCTGCGCGCAAAGCCCCACTGCTGAAAGATAATCACAGGCTTTGTTGAAAGTTAATTTGCCGCCTGCTGCCATTTTCAGCAAGTCAAAAACTTCAATGCCTTTGAAGCGCACGGGCTGTTGAAACGCAAAACCTATGCCCAATTTCGCGCGCTCGGTAATATCGGCGTTGGTAATGTCTTGCCCGTCCAAAATAATTTTGCCGCTGGTTGGTTTTTCAATGCCCATAATCAGTCGCGCCAATGTCGATTTGCCGCCGCCGTTCGGTCCGGTTATCACCACGAATTTATTATTTTCCACAGTCAAATTTATGCCGCGTATTATTTCAACTCCCTCAACGCTGAAAAAAATATCTTTCAATTCCAGCATCGTTAAGCCTCCTTGTATATTTTTTCGATTTCCGGTCGCGCAGAATTTTTGCGCAGATTTTCAAAAAATTGTTCCCTGTGAATTACTATTTCTGCGATAAATTCAGCAACATAATCTTCAAACATTCCCGCCGAATCGTACAGCCGCCAAAATTTTTCAACACTCTCTGCCGTCGCTACGTCATATTCAATCCTATGCAGCAACCTCGCCAGTTCTGCGCGAATTTCCGGCGTGTACATAGATTTTAAAAGCGCAAGTTCGGGCATTGAGCGCGCCGCTCGCCCAAAATTCAACTTCCAAATCTCCGCCGATATTTTCAAAGCCGCAGTCAATCAGCTTTTTCAACAATTCGGGCGGGGCTTTTTTTCTTAGCGGCGAAAATCTCACGTGCTTATAAAACGACGCATACAACAATATTTCGAATTCTGCGCGAGTGTAAAATCTTAGCACAACGCTACCAAATTTACCGTGCATTAGCTTTTCCAAAATTTTCCAGTGGCGAATATTTCTGAAGCTGGTTATAAAAACGCCGGTTTGTTTCAGATACTGCGAAAAGCCCGCCGCTATGTCCTGCGGATTCGTCACAATTTCCAAAGTTAAATCGCCAATTATCGCGTCAAAAAATTCACGCTCGAATGGCAGCCGCTCTTCCCGATAATCCATCACGATAACTTTAACGCGCGCGTCAGCAAAATCTTCGTCCGTTGTAATAAAAAAAATTTCAGCAGCCGGAAAAATCTTCAGCAAATCTGAAATGTAGTCAGCACTTTCAACAACCAAAATCTTATTGAAAAAATCGTCGCCGTCAATAAAATTCGTCAAGCTCGGTTTAATATCGTTCACGCTAAACCTCCGGATTTAATTCATCGCCATATTCGCGCAGGAAAATTTTCTGATACCGGCGATATTTCGGATCAAGCGGCTTTTCTTTCGGGCAATGAATACACCAAAAATCCGCAGTTTGATTCGGCACAACCACGCGATAGCCCGCCCGCTGCATTTCCTTACACAGCGAAGTATCGTACAAGTGCCAGCCGTCAAATAAATCTTCGCGCCAAGTCAAATCATATTGCGTTGCCAAAAATAAGCCGTCGACAGATTCAACTTCTTGATAATCGCCTTCCGGTTCGTCGCATTCAGAATCAACGACGCTTTCAGGTTCGCACGCATGCAAAACGCGCCCGAAAGTTCGTAAGCCGTCCCACCAAACGCCAGTGGCGGGCAAATTCATACATCCAATCATACCAATCACGCCGATACTTTTATCAGCAAAAATTTTCAGCAGGTCGGCAATAAGATTTTTATTCACAACAAAAGTATCTTGGTGCAGGTAAATTTTATATTTCGCGTCGGAATTTTTCATAGCCCAATTATAACCCGCAGTCATAGATTTTGCATTTCTCACAGGAATAATTTCAACGCTCATACCGGCGGGAATTTTCAAATGTTTCAAGTACAAAACGCATTCCGAATACCAATAATCGCTGTTAACGCAGGTTATAAACGCAACTTTTTTATTGTCCAATTAATTCAACCGCCTTGCTCAAAGTTTCACCAATATTTTCGCGGATAATCAGCTCGGCTTCTCGGTCGGCGCGCGTCTCGCTTTTATTAATGACAATCAAATATTCGCCGTTAAAATAATCCACAAGCCCCGCCGCAGGATAAACAACTAAGCTTGTGCCGCCAACAATCAGCGTGTCAGCCTCCATAATTGCCCTACGCGACGCCCGCACAATATTATAGTTAAGCGATTCTTCATACAGCACAACGTCAGGGCGAACGATACCGCCGCATTTCGCGCAGTGCGGAACCGGTTTATTTTCCATAATGTAATTCATATCGTAATTTTCGCCGCACTTAATACAAAAACCTCTGCGAACCGAGCCGTGCAATTCGTACACAGTTTTTGAGCCGGCGGCTTGATGAAGACCGTCAATATTTTGTGTGACAATCGCCGCTAAAATATTTCTGCGCTCAAGTTCAGCCAATGCAATATGACCGGCGTTGGGTTTTGCGTCAAGATAAACAATGCGCGTCCGGTAAAATTCAAAAAAATCTTCGGGGTAATTCATAAAAAAAGTATGCGACGCCATTTCTTCAGGGCGAAAATTCTTGTGCAGTCGCTGATTGTAAATTCCATTTGCACTGCGAAAATCCGGTATTCCTGATTCAGTTGACATACCCGCGCCGCCGAAAAATACTGCGCGATTGCTTTGCGATAAAATTTCCGCTAACTTTTTAATCTTGTTCATTTTCGCTAACCTCGAGTTTCAAAACAATAATATCTTCGTCCGCCGGATTAATCGCGCGTTTAACAATGTCAATGTACTCTTTCGCGTCAGTTGGAACGATAAATTTTTGAATGCGCCCTTCATTGTACAAAAATTTTGCAACGGCGCCGGAAATAATTTGCAGGCGATGATTATTCAAATTCAAATAATGGCGATTTTGCTCGTGCGAAACCTCCTCACCGCTAAGCTCCGCTGTATCGTCAACAATAAATTGAGGCAGAATTTCGCCGTCCTGCTTAATTAAAATCTCAGCAATCGCCCTGCCAATATTGCTCATACCATAAATAATACCGGCAGAAATTTTTTCAGCGGGCTTAACTTCAAGCGCCGCCTGCAACTCATTGAACATATTATTTTTCTCGCGCAGAATTTCATTGCGAAAATCTTGTTGTTTATCAAGTTCAGCCTCGAAATTTTTAATAACGTCCTGGATTTTTGCGGCAACGTCAACGGCAGAATCGACAGTCTCTTCAAATTTAAATTCGGCGGGGATATTAATATCAATGTCATTAGCCGCCACGCCGCGCTTGCCCGTGATAATTACGCAATTTGAAAGCGCCGCCTCGCGCATTAACTGTTCTTTGGACGCCAATTCGCCAAAATCAACATAAATCTTAGCCCTATCAAAAAGCTTCTGAACAATTTCCGGTCGCGCATCTTCAACAGGCCACCATTCATTTTCGGACAAATCTTTGACAACATCGGTAAAATCTTTGTCGCTGGTCTTTTTGTATGCAATGAGATTCTTTTTGTCAGAGGGCTTGGCTGTTTCAATAAAATTCTGCGTAAGGTGGTCGCTAACGCTAAAAATTTTTTCGTCGGGCACGCCATTAACTTTTAAAAATTGCCGTGCATATTCGCTTTGAGTCCAATGCTCAACATCGCTATCAAAGCGATTGAAACTGAAAAATCTTGGCATTGGTTCAGCTAAAATATTTTCAATTTGGTCTATGGCTTTAACTGCAATATCGCGCAGAAAAGCTTTCACGTCAACCCACCAAAGCACGCGGCGCGTTTCCTTCGTCAAGTACAAATAAGTTGCGGCAACTTCCGGCACGATTAAAATATTCTTCGCGTCATCTTCAACGCCGCTGTCATAGGGAATATTATATTCTTGATACGCCGCGTCAACCGGATTTTCAGCATTAAAATCTTCAACGCTCGGCAAATAAATCATATATGTATCGAGATTTAACCTAATGAGCTGAGACGCCAGCTGGTGGCAACGCTCGGCAGTTTCGCTGCGATTATTGCCAGGACACAAAATATAAATTTTAGACTCTGGATAAACTAACATAAAACACTCTCCCAAAAATTTTTTTTAATTATAGCACAGCGGATTAATAAAAATAAAGAAATGCTTGATAAATAATTTGTTTGCAAATCGGCGAAATTATGTTATCATACTAAAAAGTTTGTTTGTAGTTTAAGCAAGGGAGGATTATGTATGCTCAAAAGTATAGCAGTTATGACGTCCGGCGGAGATAGTCCGGGTATGAATGCGGCGGTGCGTGCCGTAACTAGAACTGCTCTTCATCAAGGTGTTAAAGTTTGGGGTATTCGCGGCGGCTATCATGGTCTGCTTGACGAAGATATGTTTGAAATGGAATCAAAAGACGTCGGCGATATTATTCAACGCGGCGGAACATTTTTAGGTACTGCGCGTTGCAGACGCTTCACTACGCCTGAAGGTCGTATGCTCGGCTATAAAAATCTGGTAGATCGCGGCATTCAAGGCTTGGTAGTTGTCGGCGGCGACGGCTCATTGCGCGGCGCTTCAACTCTTAGCCAAGAAACCGGTTTGCCGATTGTCGGTTTGCCTGGCACGATTGACAATGACGTTTGGGGCTCTGAATATACTATCGGCTGTGATACGGCGGCTAATACCATTATTGACGCAATGAACAAACTGCGCGATACCGCTTCGGCTCACCGCAGAATTATTGTTCTTGAAGTTATGGGCAGAAATAGCGGCTGGTTGGCTATGGTTGCTGGCATTTCCGGCGGCGCTGAATATATTCTTGTTCCGGAAGAACCTTTCGATATTGACGAAATTTGCGAAAGTATGAAGGCTGAATATGAAAAAGGCAAACGTTATATTTTGATGGTAGTTGCAGAAGGCGCGGGCAAAGCTAGTGAACTTGGTCCGATTGTTGCTGAAAAAACCGGACGTGATACGCGCGTTTCTAAACTTGGGCACATTCAGCGCGGCGGCTCTCCTTCAGTTATCGACCGCGTCAATGCTAGCCGTCTTGGCGAAAATGCAGCGCTTGCAATTATTTCTGGCTTGTCTGATATTGTTTTCGGTTTCAATCGCGGGCACGTCGTTTCCATTAACCTGCACGACGCCGTTAACAATAAAAAACAACTCGATCCGCAATTAATGCGCCTTGCCAGAGTTCTTGCGTAAAATTTTTGTAGCACCAATAAAAAAAATGCCGATTGGATTTAATTCCAACCGGCTTTTTTATTTTTGAATTGTTAAAGCATACCAACACAAATTTGACAAGTGCCATTATAATTCTTTCAAAAAATCTCGGAGGTAAAATTAATGCTGGCAAAAATTTTTGTGTCGCTCATAAAATTAATAAATATAAAAATCGCCTTCATAATCCTAGCGGCATTGGTACTTTTAATACTGTCGCCAATTTGGAGCTCAATCACCGCGTTAATCGGCGGGCTTATCGGATTAATAGCCACCATTTTAAATTTCGTGCTCTTAATCGTTACAAAAATTCTGGGCGGCTTGTCATTAATTTTTAGCTCAGTGATACAACTTTTGACGCTGATAATAAATGGCTTCGGCGCAATGGTATTTTTTCTGCTGGATAAAATTTTATTGATGATAAATTCGGCATTCGGGCTAATTGGTAGCTTTTTCGGCTTTTTAAATACAGTGATTGGTTACCTCATTCAGCATTTTATATTGCGCTACACGAACGTTGGAATTTTCCCGCCGATTATCACCGATATTTTGAAATCGATTTTAGGCTGTTTTGGTTTTGGGAAAAAATTTTTTAAGCAACTTGAAAAACTCAGCAATTCCCTTACCAAAAGCTTGAGATTTAATTTGGGGAGCGTGACTAAAAATTTCAAGCGCAAGTTATTTTAAATATCAATGCGCTTAATATCTGCGCCGAGACTCACAAGTTTTTGAACGAGATTATCATAGCCTCTGTCAATGTGGTGAATATAACCAATTTGCGTTTCGCCGTCCGCCACCAATCCGGCTAAAACTATAGCCGCCCCTGCGCGAAGGTCGGTGGCCTTAACTTGGCAACCTGTCAATTTTTCCTGACCTTCGACAAATGAAGTGCGCCCGTCAATTTTAATTTTAGCACCCATACGCCGCAATTCGTCAACGTGCATGAATCGATTTTCAAAGACAGTTTCAGTGACCATACTAGTACCTTCAGCAATCGTCAACATCGCCATAAATTGCGCCTGCATATCGGTAGGAAAGCCAGGATATGGCAGAGTTTTAATATCCACAGCGCGCGGGCGAATATTGCATGAAACGCGGATACCGTCAACGTCTTCAACAACATTGACGCCCGCCTCTTTCAATTTGGCGATAACTGGCTTCAAATGCTCGCTGATCGCATTGGCAATATACACGTCGCCCTTTGTCATTGCTGCCGCTATCATGTAAGTACCTGCTTCAATTCGGTCGGGAATAATCGTGTAGTCGTGAGCGATTAATTTTTTGACGCCCTCAATTTTAATAACGTTCGTGCCAGCGCCGCGAATTTTCGCCCCCATAATGTTAAGATAATTAGCAAGGTCGACAATTTCCGGCTCTTGCGCGGGATTTTCCAGAACAGTTTGCCCTTCAGCCATCGACGCCGCCATTAAAATATTTTCAGTGGCACCAACGCTTGGGAAATCTAAATAAATTCGAGCGCCTTTCAAACCATTCGACGCAACCGCTGAAATATCGCCGTGTCCAATATCAATTTTCGCGCCCAACGCTGCAAAGCCTTTCAAGTGCAGGTCAATCGGTCGTGTACCAATCGCGCAGCCGCCAGGTAATGAAATTTTCGCTTCGCCGTGCCGCGCTAAAAGCGGTCCCATTATCAAAAATGACGCGCGCATTTTCCGCACTAAATCATATGGCGCAACGACATTTTCAATATTCGACGCGTCGACAGTCAAGGTTTTATTTTCAAAATCGTGATTAACTTTGACACCAAGCGTTTTTAAAACTTCGCTGATAGTTCGTACGTCGTCAAGGTTCGGCACGTCTTCAAGGCAGGTAGCTTTGTCTTGCCCGAGTAGCGTCGCCGCAATGACGGGAAGCACTGCATTCTTTGCGCCGCTGATTTTCACCGTACCGGTTAGCCTTTTTCCGCCGTGTATTACAAGTCTTTCCAAAATCTTCAATCCTTCCGATTAATATTCCCGTCAAATTTGTCCACGTTAATACTAACTTGAATTACGTTGTCAATTATATACCCTATGTCAAATTTATTAGTTGAAATGGGCGCTTTGAGTCCCAGCTCGGTGATTTGTTTTTGAACTTTTTTAAGGCGCTTAACTTCTTGCTTGCGCTCCTTGTCGGTTTTAAGAGTGGGCGCGGAGTTAAGCTCAAGAATTAGCTGATTATTTCGGTTAGAGCCAAGCAATTTAATGATCTGATTTTGGTAATTTTGCATTGGCGTTCCGGTTGAAGGTTGAATACCGCCGGAAGATTGAACGACAGGAACAAGCGCGCCGCCGTGAATATCCAAAACCAGCGGTCCCTCTCTGCGAGTGAGCGGCACTGTGTAAGGAATTACAAATCTTTCTTCGGGTTTGCGATAGGGCTGAATTGTCAAAGTAAGATTGACTGTATCGCCTGGTTTAACAAGTTCCTTATCCGGCTTAGCAGAAACTAAACTTGCAGTGCGGCGCTCGGATTCCATTTCTACATTAACTTCAATGCTGTAAATTTCCGGCTCAGTTGTGGTATTCGAGCAAATCAAATTCAGAGCCTGCATAAGTTCAGCCATTGCCAATTGACCGACGTCAGATTGGCTGTAATACATATTTTTTCGCGAAATTTCGCCGCTTGCAACCGCGTTAGTTTTGATTTTAAATTCGACAGAAACTGTACTTTCAGCAAGTGAATCGAAAGTTTTTGAGAGCGCCGAATAGGCAATAGCCGTACCGAGTTTTGGAACGAGCATTTCATTATAAGCAATTTTGGCGTGGTACGTTTCAACTTTGCCGTTAGCAATGTCTTTAATTTTAACTGTTATGGGAATGACGGACGGAAATTTTCCCAAAATGCCCGCAACGCCATCTTCGCGATCTTGATTAATGCGCCCAATGATATTACCGACCGTTGCAACTTTAATGCCGTTGCCGTTTTCGCCGCTCACTGAGCCGATAACTTCAGAATCCATCATAAAAAAATTGACGTTTCCTGCATGTGCGAAAGAGTGACCGAAACCCAGTATTTTTTTGCCGTCAACAGCAGTGACAGTGCCGGTGGCGCCAACCAGAAAATCGCCGCAAACTACAGCTACGCCAAAAGCGCCGCCAGGTTCAAGCGTGGCATTGCGTTTTATTGGGTTATGATCCTTAGAATTTGAAATCACATAAAAATTTTTAAAACCAAGCGGCTCAAGTTCACGCTCAAGGAAATTTAAGCCTTTGCTGTCGAAGCCGCTAAAAAATACCGTTGCCATTTCCGAATCATTTTCTTTCTTCGGCGGTTTGTTAATCTGGATATTTTTTGTATCGGGCATCTCCCAAATTTTTAACATATTCTCAATTGGCGTAATAAAAAAAATGTATGGATTCATTTCTTTCAAACCAGCTGACAATGCACCTACTAGTTTGCCATTTATATAAACAGGACTGCCGCTCATTCCTTGCAAAATACCGCCGGTTTTTTCAACCGCCGCGCCGGAAGCCTTTGCCATTATTTTTCTTGATGAGCCTTTGCCGTTATCCATAATTCCAAGAATTTCAACGTTGAAAGATTCTATGACTCCGGTATTTTCAATAATTGTATAAGCTGTACCGTGCATACCGTTTTTAACTTTGTCCAGTGGCATAATCTCCGGCATTGCAAACGCACTGCGCGACATCATGAAAACCGCCAACGCGACCGACAAGAACAATTTTTTTAACAAATTCCGCAAAGCCTTCACTCCATTCAAAATAATAAATTTCAAAGCATTATAACACGTTTAATTTAATAAAAAAAGCGCGGCGTCTTTTTTTAACGTCGCGCAGAATTTATTGTGGGAAGAAAATTTTTAGCGTTTTTTTGTCTGAAGGTCTGCCGAAATATGAGCCGATTAAAAACAATATCAGCGAAATCGTTATTCCTATCGTGATTTGATGCAAATTTAGAATTTTAAATCCTGCCGCTTGCGTCGCGCAGTAGATTAAGGTGCCGCCTGTCATTGAAAGTAACGCGCCGAATTTATTTGCACCCTTCCAAAATAAGCCGAGTAGCAAGGTCCAGAAAAATGCAGTTTCAAGCCCGCCGAATGCAAACATATTTATCAGCCAGATCAAACTTGGAGGCGTCAAAGCTATCACAAAAACCGCACCGCCAATTATCGCCGTCGTTGCCATTGATAAAATTCTCAGCCGCGAACTTTCAGCATTTGGTTTGTAATGCATATAAACGTCCTTGATTATCGCGCTCGACGCCACGATTAATAAACCTGATATTGTTGAAATTGACGCCGCTAAGGGACCGATTATTGCCAGCCCGACCAATTCTTTTGGCATTACCGTTACAATCGTTGTTGGTATGATATTATCGACGCCGCCATAATCTGCAGGTGAGCCCGTTAAAACGCCGTGCGCTAATATTCCAGTGAAATTTATTCCGATATTCATAAAACCGACAACCGCCGTGCCGATTAACATTGCGCTATGTAAGCCTTCAGTATTTTTATAGCTAATTCCACGCACGACCGATTGAGGCAAAGCGATTGTGCAAATTCCTACCAATAACCACTGCGTAAAATAAATTGTCCAAGGCATATTGCCGAATGAAAACGGTTCGAGCATTTCCGGATGATTCGCCTCAATTGAAGTCATTATTTGTTCATAGCCGCCGCCCGCCTCTAAAACATAGTGCAGCAATAAAACTATTCCGACCATCATAATCAGCGCGCAGCAGGTATCAGTTAGTGCCACTGCGCGAAAGCCGCCAATGGAAGTGTAAATTACCACGACCAAGCCGAATAAAATTAATCCTGTTTCGTAGCTGTAGCCCGTGACAGCTGCAAATAATTTTGCGCCGCCTACAAATTGAGCCGTCATTGTTCCGCAGAAGAATAAAACTATAACGAACGCCGCCACTGCCGCTAAAAAGTCAGATTGAAACCGTGCGCGTATTATGTCCACCACAGTCACAGCGTTTAATTTTCGCGCCAATAATGCTACGCGCTTGCCGAAAATTCCCAGCACTAAAAAAATTGCCGTAACTTGCACAACTGCCATATAAATCCAGCCAAAGCCGATTTGAAACGCCATACCAGGTCCGCCGACAAATGAGCTAACTGAGCTGTACGTTGCTACCGTCGTCATAGCCAAAACAAAACCGCCCAATGAGCGGTTGCCGATAAAATAATTTCCGACAAAATTTTTACCTGCCTGCTGGTGGCGGACGAAAATGCTAATTCCCACCATCACCACCATAAAAATTACCAGCGGCAAAAGCGCGGCGAAACTTCCTTGCTCATTCATCGCCTTCACCGCCCAAATTTATATTCTTGAAAAGTTTCCTGCTCAAAATGAAGCTGATAAAAATTGCGAAAAACCACACGCCGATTGAGCCCGCTACCGCCCACAAAGGCAAATGAAAAATTTTAACATCGACATTAGACAAACCGAAACCTGCGATTAGCCAAAAAATAATCAGCCCAGCTAACGCTATTCCTGTATAAATGGCTTCGCGTTTAACCAAGCTGAATTTTTCTGCCGCTGTTAAATCCTGCTTAAAATCTAAAATTTTTGTCATAACAAATACCTCCGGTCTCGTTCGCTTTGGATACGAGCTAGATAATGATTCGGAAAAAAAATTCGCATAGCGTCCGCGCGGGTACGCTTGCGATTTGGAATTATATTTATTCAGCGGGCAAAAGTCAATGTAAAAGTCGAACCGGCGCCAATTGTGCTATCGATTTTAATTTTAATTTCGTGATTATCGGCAATCCATTTTGCAATGGGCAATCCGAGTCCGAATAAACTTTTGCCGTCAATTTTCGTACGGGATTTATCAGCGCGGAAGAACCTATCAAAAATCTTGTTGAGATTTTCCGGCGCAATTCCAATGCCGCTGTCAATAATTTTCACTGTGGAATTTTCAATCGTCACGGTAACTTTTTTGCTGCTGTAAATGAGCGCGTTATCAATGAAGGCGGCAAACATTTTTTTCAGTGCTTCAGCATCGCCGATAATTTCAATTTTCTCATTGCCGATAAATTCAAGGCGCGGATTTTTAAAACTTTCAACGACTTCGCGCAGAAGCGAATGAATTTCAACAGGAACTTTATTAAGCGGCTGATTATTTTGGTCAGCGTGCGCCAGGAACAACAGATTTTCAACCAGCGTCTGCATATTTTTTGAGGAATTTTGAATAGCCTCCGCCGCCTCTGCAACAAGCTCGGGGTCGGCTGTGCCAAAACTTTTCAGCATATCCGAATAGCCGTGAATAATCGTTATTGGCGTTTTGAATTCGTGTGAGGCGTCTAGAATAAATTGTTGTTGGCGGTTAAAATTTTCCTCAATTTTATTCAGCAGTCGTTGCTTAATGAAAATGCCACCCGCAATTACCGCCATAAATAGACCGATTAAATTTATCGCAAATAAAATTCTCAGCAGGTGTCGGATATATTGTCTTTCAAATGTTATCATTCGCAGAAAATGAAAATTGAAAGTTTCCGTGCCGATTTTTAGCGAAATTTCTTTGTAGTACAGGAAAGATTTTTCAGTTTCAATCAATGTGTAATTTGGATTTGCGAAAAGTGGTGGCTTTTGTCGCGCAGATTTTAAAATTTCTGCAGTTTCAGGTAAAGTGGGGCTACTGTCTAAAATTACTTTGCCTGTGGAATTGGTGACGCGCAAAGTCACACTCGGCAGAAGTTTTATCGTGTTAAAAAAATTTTCGTCGAGGCTTTGAATTTGCGGCGCAGTTTCAATCGTCCTGTTAATGGAGATATCCAGCGCGCGCTCGGCTTGGTGAAAAAATAAATAATAGACGCCGCCCGTCGTTAAAATTCCTGTAAAAAACATTACTATGAATAAGATTAGTCCGTAAGTCAAACTGATTTGCTTTGATAAATTAATTTTTAAATTTCCCAATTAAACCGCCCTAATCGCGAATGGAATAACCAACTCCGCGTACCGTGTGAATATGACGCTCATTAAATTTTTCTTCGATATTCGCGCGCAAGTATCGAATGTAAACGTCAACAACATTTGTGCCGCCGTCGTAGTCATAACCCCAAACATTTTGCAAAATGCTATCACGGCTCATAACGTTTGGTTTATTTTCAATGAGAAATTTCAGCAAATCAAATTCTTTAGGCGTCAAATCGACGATTTTGCCTTTAACTGTTACCTCATAGCGGTCGGGGTACAAAATTATATTGCCGACTACAAGGCGTTTGGTCTCTGGACGCGGGAGATTTTTTGTGCGCTCGATCATTCCTTCAATTCGCAACAGCAATTCAGTTGAATCAAACGGTTTGGTTACGTAGTCATACGCGCCCATTTTTAGTCCTTGAATTTTGTTTTCAATTTCGCCTCGCGCAGTCAACATAATTATTGGCACGTCGCTAATTTCGCGGACTCTTTGGCAGATTTCAAATCCGTCCATTTCCGGCAACATTACATCGAGCAGAACTAAATCATATCGCTCTTGAATAATTCTTTCATAAGCGCGCCGTCCGTTATGCTCAACCGCCGTTTGATAGCCTTTCATATCCAGAAGTCTCTTCAAAAATTTAGCAATATCCGGTTCATCTTCCACAATCAAAATTTTAGTTTTGCCGCTCATAAAAATGCACTCTCCTCAAAATCAACTGCGATAATGATACAACAAAAAATTTCTGCTGTGAAGAATTTCCGCGCATTTTTAATCAAAATTTAATGCAAAAAAAAACGCGGCTTTAAACCGCGCCGAGAAAATTTATTAGTTCGGGTCAAATTTACGTTCGACTGTTTCTAAAATTGCGTCACGTCGTTCTTTCGACTTTGTAAAATAATCGTAAATAAATTGTCGGTCGTGATTATCAACCGCATTTATAACTTCGCTCAAAATTTTTTGTAATTCGCGCAGATTTGATGAAATTGCGTCGGCATTCGTCATACAGATATCAGCCCACATATCGGCGTTGGAACTGGCAATGCGCGTAGTGTCTTTGAAACCGCCGCCAATTAATTTCAAGCAAGAATCAAGGTCGTCACCTGCGCGATTTAAAAGAATAACCAAAGCCGCCGCCGTCAAATGAGGAACGTGACTAATAATCGCCGCGCAGCGATCGTGCTTTTCAATGTCCAGCGGAATAAATTTAGCCTCAGTCAATCGGAGCAGGCTCATTAATTTTTCGTAAGCCTCAGCAGGTGCGTCGGTATTTTCGATAATTACGTAAGCCTTATTTTTAAATAAATCAGCTTGGGCGGCAGTCACGCCGGATTTTTCGCGACCAGTCATGGGGTGTCCGGCAATGTAATAAATATCGGGCGGCAAAATTTTTTTCAATTCTTGCCAGATAAATTTTTTAGTACTGCCAGCGTCAGTCAAAATTGCACCGGCTTTTAGGTACGGCAGAATTTTTTTAACCATCGGCACAATTTGCAAAACCGGCGGGCTTAAATAAATGATATCGGCGTCCTGCACAACTTTTTCAATTTCAGAATCTGCAAAATCCACCGCGCCCAATTTCAGCGCTGCTTGCATAGATTTTTCAGTACGACAAAGCCCGCTAATGAAAATTTTATCGCCGAGTTTATTTTTTAAACAAAGCCCCAATGAGCCGCCAATTAAACCTACGCCAATAATCGCCAATTTCATAACGTGCGACCAACTGCCTTTGCAATATCGCCCAAATTTGCCATTAATGCTTGAAAATCTGCCGGTGTAAGCGACTGGTTGCCGTCAGACCACGCTTTTTCGGGGTGAGGGTGTACTTCTATCATAAGGGCGTCTGCACCCGCCGCTATCGCCGCCCTAGCCATTGGAGCAACCATTGGGCGGCGTCCTGTGCCGTGTGAAGGATCTGCCACTATCGGCAAATGCGACAATTCTTTAATCGCCGCCACTGCTGATAAATCAAATGTATTTCTGGTAAAAGTTTCGTAGGTTCTGATTCCGCGCTCGCAGAACATAACATTTTCATTGCCGCCGTTCATAATATATTCCGCCGCGTTAAGCCATTCGCTAATTGTCGCTGAAAGTCCGCGCTTTAACATAATCGGCTTTTTAGCTTTGCCGAGCGCCTTAAGCATTTGGAAATTTTGCATATTGCGCGCGCCGACTTGTAAAATATCAGCGTAATCTTCCATAATCGGAATATCTTCGCGGTCAACGACTTCAGTAACTACTTTCATATCAAATTCGTCCGCCACTTGACGCAAAAGTTTTAAACCTTCCTCACCAAGCCCTTGAAAATCATAGGGGGAAGTGCGCGGTTTATAAGCGCCGCCGCGCAAAATTTTAGCGCCGGATTTTTTAACAGCTTCAGCAGCCTCGCGCAGTTGTTCAAGGCTCTCGACTGCGCAAGGTCCAGCCATTACAACAATTTCATTGCCGCCAATTTTAACGCCGTCCACGTCAATCACGGTATCTTGCGGGTGAAAATCGCGGCTGACCAATTTATATTTTTCAGTAATGCGAACTGTTTTTTCAACGCCCGCCATCATTTCCATTTCGAGGTTGGCAATAATTTTTTTGTCGCCAATGACGCCGACGATCGTTCTTTCATCGCCGGTTGAAAGGTGAGTGCGCAAATTCAGTGATTCGAGTTTTTTAACGACATTTTCAAGATTTTCTTTGGTCGCAAGCGGCGACATTACTACTATCATTTAAAATTCCTCCATTTAAACAGCGGCTTGAAAAACTTTTTGCACATTGGCAAAGCATTCGTCGTAAGATTCACCTGGGTGGGCTTCATAAATTTTTTTATCTTCGACAAACATACTTGGAACATAATAATAGTCCTTGCCATATTTCGACGCAAGCTCCGGTTGCAAATTTTCATCGATTATTTCAACTTCAACCGCCGCAAATTCTTTATTCGAAGCTTTGATTTTTTCGATGGCTTTATATGCCTGCTCGCAATATGGACAACCTTCAATTTTCAGCATAGTAATTTTCTTCAACGTGAATCCCTCCTTTGCACCACGGCTCAGCGTTCATAAAATCGCCTCCGTGATAAATTGCCGCGCGCGCTCTGCAACCGCCGCATTTATTTTTGTACTGACAACCGCCGCAATTTCCGCTATAGTCAAGTGTCCGCAACTTTTTTAAAATCGGATTATTTTTCCAAATTTCGTCAAAAGGCGTCTGTCGAACGTCGCCGAGTTCCATATTCAAATAGGCGCAGGGTTGAACTTTACCGCGCGGGCTAATTATACAATAAGACAGCCCTGCAAGGCAACCGCGTTTAAATCTGGAAGCCATACCGAGCTGGTCAAGGATTCTAATAAATTGCGGCGCGCAGGTGGGCTTAAGTTCTATTGAAACTTTCTGCTGTTTTTTTAAAATTCGCGTCAAAACCGATTCATATTCTTCTGCGCGAAGGGATTCTTCTTCGATTGTAGCGGCTCTGCCGGTTGGCACCAAAAAGAAAAAGTGATGCGCCTTTGCTCCGATTTCGACAGCAAAATCAGTTAGCGCTTCCAATTCGTCGCTGTTCCAATCCATTACCGTTGTATGAATTTGAAAAGGCAAACCTACTGCGCGACAATTTTTCATACCTTCGACAGCGCCCGCCCATGCATTTTGGAACGCACGAAATTTATCGTGTTTATTGGCGTCAAGTGAATCTAAAGAAATTCCCATAGCTTTTGCGCCCGCCTCTTTCAAATCAGCAGCTATTTTTTGCGTTATCAATGTGCCATTCGTGCCAAATACCGGAATTAATTTCAAAGCCGCCGCGTGTTTCACTAAATCTAAAATATCGGGACGCATTAACGGTTCGCCGCCAGAAAATATCATGATCTTGAAACCTGCGCGAGCGATTTGGTTTAAAAGTTCCTTAGCTTCGGCAGTTGAAAGTTCTTCTTCAGCCTTACAGCCGGCGTCGCGGTAACAATGCGCGCAATACATATTACAGGCGTTCGTCGTATTCCAAGAAACTATCACAATAAAATCTCCTCGTCAGTTAAATAACACGCCGGATCTGCCGCCCAAAAATCGCCGATTTTGGCTTCTGCGCGAGTGCGAAAATTGCCATTGCAGTTGTCAAGAAATTTGCACGCGGCACAACGCCCATTGAGTAGCGGCTTGCGATTTTTTAAACCCGCCATTATTGGATTGGTCGTATCAGTCCAAATATCACCAAATTTCCGCTCGCGAACGTTTCCAAAAGTATGATGCTGCGTAAATTGGTCGGGGTGAACATAACCGGCGGGGTCAACTTCACCAAACGCAATGCCCGAACGATTGCCGCCATTCATAGCTATAAATTTTTTAATCTGCGCTGCTGTTTCAATATCGCCGTCGCGCAGAGCTTTTAAATATATGTAAACGCCGTCGCAATGATTATCGACAGTCAAAATTTCCTTTTCAAGCCCGCGCCGCTCAAAATCTTTCGTGCGAGAAATAATTTTATCCATTGCCGCACGCGATTCAGTTGGTGTTAAATCTTCGTCAACCATAGCACTACCGCGCCCGCTGTACACCAAATGATAAAAGCACACGCGATTAATCTTTTCCGCCTCGATAAAGTCAAAAATTTTATCTAGCTCGTTGAAATTGTGCCGATTGATTGTAAATCGCAAACCCACGCGCTGACCAACTGCCACGCAATTTTTAATGCCATTCAGCGCTCGTTCATATGCGCCTGCTACGCCGCGAAATTTATCATTAACCTCGCGCAGTCCGTCAAGCGAAATTCCAACATAACCCACGCCGATGTTTTTTATTTTTTCAGCAACCTCGCGCGTTATCAATGTGCCGTTCGTTGAAAGTGTTGGGCGAATATTTTTAGCCGCTGCGTATTTCGCCAGTTCAAAAAAATCATCGCGCATTAATGGTTCGCCACCAGAAAATAACAGCACCGGCACTTTAAAATCAGCAAGGTCAGCGATAAATTTTTTCGCCTCAGCCGTTGTCAATTCATCGGTATATCTGCGCGAATCTGAATTCATATAGCAATGGCGGCATTTCAAATTGCAGGTGCGAGTCGAGTTCCATACAATAACCGGTCCAACGCCTTCAGCTGTGCCGTTTTTCATTTCTCGCGCAGTTTTTGTATATCTCAGGCTATCGCCAAAATAATTTTTCGCAAATAGCAATTTCGTAACGCTAATCATTTTTTATACCGTCCAATAGAATTTTGATTTTCAGCCGGATATTTTCTTGAAACGGCATATTTAATTTACTAAACGCCGCCGCCTGATAAATCGAATGAAACATTTCAGAAATTATATCAATGGGGATATCTCGACGAATTTCATTGAGGCTTTGCCCGCGCTGAATTATCTCCTCAAAAATTTTTTTAAATTCCGGCGACAAATTTTTAGGCAGATTTTCCGGTTTATCCGAGCGCTCAATCGCACTTTTGAACATCGGCAGGATAAATCTATTTTCGTCAATCAATCGCGCAGTGCTCATACTGCAAAATTCCAAAAGTTTCAGCGTCGAAGAATTTTCACGCGCCATAAATTTAACATTTTCTTCAACTTGCTTAAAAAGTTCCTTGACAATTGCCATCAACGCTTCTTCTTTCGAGTTGAAATAATTATAAAAAGTACCGACGCCAAGCCCCGCAGTTTTTGTAATGTCAGCAACCGCCGTATCAGCAAAGCCATTTGCTTTAAATTCGTGAATTGCCGCGTTCATAATTGCCTTTCGATTCGCAAGCTTTTTCGTAAATCTAGTATTCATTGCATGTCCCTTACCTTCTGAATTTAACTCGCTTCTCAACAAAACTGAATGCCAGCGGTGCTAAAAAAATTATCGCTATTAGCGGCAAAAATCCTTTACAAAATTCATAAATTGCAATGTTGCTGAAAACTTTCAGTGCGTAAAGTAAGGTCATCGCCGCACCGCCTACCACGCCGCCGATTATTATTCGCCGAATTTTCGTCGCCCTGTCAACGTTTGTGGTGAAGTTTACAAAATGGTTTTCCAGCGGCAAGCCGATTAAAAAGCCCGCCACGCCTCCGATACTATCAAGTGAATCAATCACCGCGCGCAAGGGCGAAACTATGACTTGACCATTTAAATAATCCATTGGATAAGATTTCAGCATTATGAATAGTGCCGCCGCCACGCTGAAAATTATTCCTGCCGCAAATGCCATCACCGTGTATTTTTTATCTTTTGCTGAGGCGTCTAGAATTTTTTCAGCTATGAACATTACGGCGAATGTTTCAATTATTGCTACTAAAACGTCTTGCGGGGTATGCACGCCCAAAAAGTTTCTTGAAAATCCCACCGCCAAAATTATCATCGCGCAGGGAATTATCAAACGCGGGAATTTTCGCCTGTAAAAATACGCCAGCCCGCCATAAATCGCCATTACGCCCTGTGTATGTCCACTTGGCATTGAATAGCTGCTTGCCTTTTCAAGTGCCTCAGTCGCTGGTTGCACTGCTGAATCCAAAACCCATGGGCGATAGACGCAAGCTGTATCTTTTATTAATACATTCAGCAAGCGCCCAAACGCCGCTACCATTAACAAAAAAACTCCGGCGCGTTTATTTATGCACCAAAATAATATTCCTGGTATCAGTGCCGACAGCGGGCTTTTCGGTATGTTTGTTATGAGCGTTGCGATAAATTCTGCATTCGCTCCCCAACTTTCGCGCAGTCCTTGTAACCACAGCAAATACTCTATATCCACCGCGACACCTCTCACTGCAAAATCGGATTGTAATTGAAGTTGCGCGCTTCTTCCAAGCGAGTTTTTGCCAGCTGAATATCGATATAACTCCGAACGATATTTGACGCCTTTTCTAAAAGTGCACTGTCAATTTTTTCAATCGGTTCATCGCGGCTTGCGTCAATATCCAAAATCGCAATTGATAGCGCAAGGTGCGTTGCAAGCAAAATTGAGGAAATTCCCGTGACTTCCTGCAATTTATGCAAAACCGTCCTTAACAAATAAACAGCGTCAATATAATTCGTTGAAATTCCAATTTGAGATTTTTTTTCGTCGGCAGGCATTGCTACTGCCAGCCCGCTATAATTTTTTTGGTGGCACTCGCTGACAAACCGCTTAATAAATTCTTCCAGCTCAGCTCGATTTTCATTTTCAGACATAATCATTCCTCAAATCAAAAACAATTCACTAATAAAAACAACCGCGCAACATAAAACCGCCACTTGGAATAAACTCGCGCCGAAAAATGCCGTTGCTATTCCAATCAGCAATGCCAACCCGCCAGAAATTTTTGACTGTGTCGCATAAATTATCGCCGGAAATGTCATTACTGCCAGCGTCACGTACGGAACATAATACAGGAACGAGCGCAATGTCACATTTTTTATTTCGCCGCGAATCAACGTCAGCGGCAAAATTTTTATCGCCAATGTCACTGCGCTCATTATTAAGATATAAATATAAATTTCGTGCGTCATTTTATTAACTCCCGAAAATGCGCCGAATCAAAAACAGCGTCAAAGTCACGACCGCCGCAGGAATTAAATACAAAATCACATTCGCAAAAACAAACGCTGAAAATGGCGCAGAGCCTCCACTTTCAACGTATTCTGCATAATGCAACCAATTTAATATTGTTGTGGCGGCGAAACCGATTAGCGCTAATGACGGCACAGCGTAAATTAAAACTTTCATTTATTTTTCTCCGTGACGGGGTGAAGCAATGCCGCTGCGCCCGCTATTACCACTGTTAAAATAATCGTCCGCGTTCCTGCCGATATTTCGCTTAAGAATGTTTCTGCTAAAAAGCTCATTGCAAAACTTATCGCCACTGCCGCGCCTATGACTTTATCTTTTCGCGCAGGCGGTATTATTATTGCTAAAAACATTCCGTACAACGCCACAGAAAGCGCGCTGACTGCTGAAAGTGGCAAAACATTTCCCGCGATTATTCCCAGCGCCGTGCCGATTGACCAACCTGGTAAAGCCGTTAACATCGCGCCGTAATTGTAAAATGGATTCAGCCAACCTTTACGCGCAATGCTAATGCCGAAAATTTCATCTGTCACGTCGAAGCCGACAAATATTCTGTGGTAAAATGGCGTATCAGGCGAAAATTTTTGACTCATAACTGTGCTCATTAACAGATAGCGCGCGTTTGCAACCAGCGTGATTATCGCAATTTCAATATATGGCGCGTCAGCTGCAATGACTGTAAAGCCCGCGTATTCGCCCGCAGAAGCATTATTCAGCAAGCTTGCCAAAAAGCCTTGAAATGGATTCAAGCCCGCGTGTTTCGCCGTAATTCCAAGCGTGAATGAAACTACAAAATAACCTAATCCTATTGGAATGCCGTCGCGGAATCCGTCAGCCAGTGCCTGTCTATTTGTCGATAACATTTTAAATATCCAGATTTTTGACGAGCAGAGCATTTTCTTCAATAAACTGTCGGCGCGGAGCAACTTGATCGCCCATTAGAATTGTAAAAAGTTCGTCTGCCTCTTGCGCGTCTTCAATGTCAACTCTGAGCATCGTTCGCGCAGAAGGATTCATTGTCGTTTCCCAAAGTTGCTCGGGGTTCATTTCGCCCAAACCTTTGTAACGTTGGACAGTTGCGCCGTCGCGTCCGATTTCATCAAGTTTTTTCGTCAAAGCTTCGTCGCTGTAGGTGTACCAATGATTTTTACCTTTGCGAATCTGATAAAGTGGCGGCTGTGCAATGTAAACGTGTCCGTGCTCAATCAGCGGCTTCATATAGCGGTAGAAAAATGTTAAAAGCAAGGTGCGAATATGCGCGCCGTCCACATCAGCATCTGTCATAATGATAATTTTGCCGTAACGCCGTTTAGACAAATCGAACTCGTCGCTAATACCCGTGCCAAAAGCGGTTATCATTGTGCGAATTTCAGCATTGGCGAAAATTTTATCAAGGCGCGCCTTTTCGACGTTAAGAATTTTGCCGCGCAATGGAAGTATCGCTTGAAATCTGCGGTCGCGCCCTTGTTTAGCACTGCCGCCTGCCGAATCGCCCTCGACAATGTAAATTTCAGATTGATCGGGGTCTTTAACCGAGCAGTCAGCCAATTTGCCAGGCAAGCTTGAAACTTCCAATGCATTTTTGCGCCTTGTCAATTCGCGCGCTTTTCTTGCCGCCTCACGTGCTCGCGCCGCCATTACAGATTTTTCAAGAATTTGCTTAGTAATAGCCGGATTTTCGCTGAAAAATTCACTTAGCCCTTCCGTCGTGACCGCGCTAACCAATGAGCGAATTTCAGCATTGCCGAGCTTAGTTTTAGTTTGCCCTTCAAATTGCGGATTGTGCAACTTCACGCTGATAACGCACGTCAAACCTTCGCGAACATCGTCACCTGTCAAGGTACTATCAGCGTTTTTCAGCAGATTCAATTTTTTAGCAAAATCATTCGCAACCCGCGTTAACGCCACTTTAAAGCCTGATAAATGCGTGCCGCCTTCTTCGGTGTTAATATTATTGACGTAGCTAAAAAGATTTTCCTGGTAGCTGTCGTTATACTGCAGGGCAATTTCAACAACTGCGTCGTCGCGGCGACCATTGAAATAAATTGGCGTAGGATTAATTTTAATTTTTTTGCGGTTAAGGTGTTCGACAAATTCAACAATGCCGCCTTCAAAGTGGAAGTTATGTTGTTTGCCTTCGGGGCGTTTATCAGTCAGATTAATTGTAATGCCACTATTCAAAAAAGCCAATTCGCGCAGGCGATATTTCAGCGTATCATAATTAAAATTGGTAACGGTGAAAATTTCGTTATCTGGGACGAAATGCACGCGCGTACCGGTATCAGTGGCAGTTCCAATTTCGTGCAAGGGCGTCATGTTATTGCCGCGCGAAAAAGTTATCTGATAAATTTTGCCGTCGCGCTTGACTTCAACCTCCATAGATTTTGAAAGCGCATTAACGACAGAAACGCCGACGCCGTGCAAACCGCCGCTGACTTTGTAACCTTTGCCGCCGAATTTGCCGCCCGCGTGTAACATTGTCAAAACAACTTCGACAGCTGGTTTGCCGCTTTCGTGCATATCAACCGGAATGCCGCGCCCGTTATCGCTGACTGTTATTGAATTGTCGCTTTCAATCGTAACGTTAATTTCGGTGCAAAAACCAGCGAGCGCCTCGTCAATGGAATTGTCAACAACTTCATAAACCAGATGATGCAAGCCGCGCTCAGAAGTCGAACCGATATACATGCCAGGACGCAGACGTACCGCTTCGAGTCCTTCGAGAATTTGAATTTGATTAGCGTCATAATCGCCTTCAACAGCATCGACCTTAGCATTTTCGGCGTCTACGTGAATTTCTATATTTGCAGTGTCAGTTTCTTCAATCAAATCTTCCGTATCCAAATTTTTATCTTCCACAAATATCGTACCTCCTAAAATTTAACCCGCGAAAGTTTAACATATTCAAGTTTTTGTGGCAAGTTAAATTAAAAAAGCCCCGCCGCGCTGGCAGGACTTGAATTTTTTAAGTGGCAGGGGCAGTAAGAATTGAACTCACAACCTACGGTTTTGGAGACCGTTGCTCTACCAATTGAGCTATACCCCTATGGGGCGACTCGTGGGGATCGAACCCACGCATATCGGAGCCACAATCCGACGTGTTAACCACTTCACCAGAGCCGCCATTTTAAAGAAATTGACTTTGAACCGTTAAGCTCAAAGTCGTTAAGATTTGTTAACTGGCGAATACCTACTCTTCCAAGTCGTCACCAACTAAGTACCATCGGCGTATGAGTGCTTAACTTCTGTGTTCGGTATGGGAACAGGTGCTTCC